>JAILBY010000191.1 GCA_024680655.1 Clostridiales bacterium
AGCTTAAAAAGCTTGCAGGTATCTGATTTTTTGAAAAAATTGATATAAGGTATCTCATTATTTTGGGATACCTTATTTAATTAGGAGTGATTTTTGTGGAACATTTTGATTGGGAAAATCCTGAAATTTTCAAGAAGAATAAAGAGGACGGGCATAATCTCGCTTTGCCTTATGATGATGAAAAATCAGCAGTAGAAAGAAAAGAGTCTGATTATAAAATAAGCCTTAACGGTCAATGGCGTTTCTTCTGGCAGATGGGACTTGAAAATCAGCCTGAATATTTCTATAAAAAGGATTTTGATGACAGCAGATGGGACTTTCTTCAAGTGCCGTCTGTGTGGCAACTTAACGGATACAGCAAGCCTTTTTATTACGCAAGCACATTCAGCCGTGCTTTTTCTATGAAAAAAAATAAAATCCCTTCTATAAAACACGATTTGCAGGAAATAGGCTTTTACAGAAAAAGCTTTGAGATACCTGAACAATGGGCTGAAAGAGAGATATTTATAAATTTCGGTGCAGTAAAATCGGCACTCGAAGTTTATGTCAACGGAAAATTTGTTGGATACTCACAAGGCTCTATGACTCCTCACGAAATTGATATAACAAGTTTTGTTACTGTCGGTGAAAATCAGGTCAGTGCAAAGGTTTACAGATATTCTGACGGCTCTTATCTTGAAGACCAGGATATGTGGATGTTCAGCGGTATTTACAGAGAGGTTTATCTTTATTCAGAGCCAAAACTTTGCTTGCGTGACTTTTTTGCAAAGGTTGATTTAGATGAAAACTATCAGGATGCTACTCTTGATGTTGAAATGCAAGTCAAAAATTATACTACCGAAAGCAAAAGCTTCAAAATAGAACTTTCTCTTATTGACGGTGAAGGAAGAAAAGCAGATTTCGGCGAGGTTGAAGATGAATTTTTAAATGGAAGTATTAAACTCAATTCAACCGTCAAGGTGCAGAATCCAAAGAAATGGTCGAGTGAAAAGCCGAATTTATATACTCTCCTTTTCTGCATTGAGAGTGATGGCGAAAAGACCTATAAGGCTATAAGAATAGGCTTTAAAAAAGTTGAAATAAAGGGCGAAAAAATACTTGTAAACGGCAAGCCTCTTATGATAAGGGGCGTAAACCGTCACGACTATGATCCAGACTGCGGTTGGGCTGTCCCTCGTGAACGCTATGCACAGGATTTGAATATTATGAAGCGTAACAATATAAACGCTATCAGAACAAGCCACTATCCAAACGATCCGTATTTTTATGATATGTGCGATGAATATGGCTTCTGGGTTATGGACGAATGTGACTTGGAAAGTCACGGTGTAAGAAGAAAGAATGTTCCTGGTGATAACCCTCGATGGACGGGTGCTTGCGTTGACAGAATGGAAAGAATGGTTTTGAGGGACAGAAACCACGCTTGTATTTTTATGTGGAGCCTTGGCAACGAAGCTGGTGACGGCTCTAATTTTGCTGAAATGAAAAAGGCGGCTCTTAAACTTGACGATACAAGGCAGTTCCATTATGAAGGCGACTTTGATTTCTCAAAGAGCGATGTTATAAGCCGTATGTATCCTACCTACGAGCAGGTTGAAAAGCTTGGCAACAAAGAAGAACTTACTATAACCTGGATTGATAACATTACAAATCAGCTTGCAGGTGACAGTAAGCCGATAAAAAAGGAATGGTACACAAAGCCCGTTGTGTTCTGCGAATATGCACACGCTATGGAGAATTCTCTGGGTAATTTCCAAGAGTATATGGACGCTTTTGAAAAGTATGATAATCTTTGCGGCGGCTTTATATGGGACTTTGTTGACCAGGCAATCCATAAAAAAGACGGAGATACTGATAAATGGCTTTATGGTACTGATTTCAGCGAAAACGATAACAAGTGGTGGACTTTGCCGATAAACACAACGGCTGTTTCTGGCTCAAATACTTATTTCTGTGCAAACGGAATTGTTGCCGCTGACAGAAAAGAACATCCGTCAATCAAAGAGGTAAAAAAGGTCTATCAGGAAATCAAGGTTAAGGAAAAGGATTTGAAAAACGGTATTTTTACAATACAGAATAAACAGCTTTTCTCTGACCTTTCAGCCTATGACCTTGTATGGTATATAAACGCAAACGGCAGAACCTCTGTTACGGGTAAGGTCGAAAAAGAACAATATGAAGATATTGCACCGTTGAGTGAAAAAGATATAAAAATTGATATTGATTTCAATGAATTGCCTGAAAATGAAGAACTTATTCTGTTCTTCTCTTTCAGGCTTAAAGAAAATGCAAGGTGGGCAGAGGCAGGCTTTGAGCAGGCTTGGGAGCAATTCATTTTAACTAATCTTCCAAAACCGCAGATAGAATTGACCTCTTCACGCCCTGAATATTCAATAAAAGATGAAAAAATCGTTGAGGTTAAAGGCGAACAATTCTCTCTTGTAATTGATAATGGTGAAATTGCAGACTTTACCTTTATGGGTAAAAAGCTTATTAAAACACCATTAAGGCTTAATTTTTACAGAGCCTTGACGGATAATGATATTGATGTTTTCAACTTTGTTCCGCCTCTTATACATTTACAGCCACTCTATAAATGGAAAAAGGCAAACGAAGATATAAAACTCAGAAATATAAAAATCTGCTATCACGAAAATATATTGATTTTAAAATGCGATTTCAGCGTTAAGATGTGCGAAGATGTCAGCGTAACTTATGCTATTTCAAACAATGGTGAAATTGAGGTTATAGCAAACGCAAAGCCTGTTGATATGGATATGCTCAGGTTTGGTATGACTGTTGGACTTCCAGAAAAATACGATAATGTTAAATGGTACGGCAGAGGTCCTCACGAAACTTACTGGGACAGAAAAACTGGTGCTAAAATCGGCATTTATGAAAATAGCGTTGATGGTCTTGAACATCACTATATGCGTCCGCAGGAAAACGGAAACCGTACTGATGTTCGCTGGCTTGAAATTACTGATATAAATGATGAGGGCTTGAAAATTACTGCCGCTTATGATAAGCCGATTTGCTTTGAGGCTTGGCATTATACGCAGGAAGAGCTTGATAAAGCAGAGCATATACACGAGCTTAAACATTCCGATATAACAACTCTTTGTATAGACCATCTTCAAAGAGGTGTAGGCGGTGATATGCCTGGCTCTGCTTGTCTGAGAAAAGAATATATAATGCACAAGGGAGTAAATTACAAGTATTCATTCTCTTTGAAGCCTATTGTTTAACTCAATTAAACTTTGTTTTTGAGAAAATCTCTTGACAAATAACTCTCTTAGTTGTATTCTAAAATGAGTTAATTTTATATTTAGTTTAATATTTTTAGATTTATGCAATATATCAAAGGGGATTTTCAAAATGAAAACAATTGCAGTGTTAACAAGCGGAGGCGACGCTCCGGGAATGAACGCCGCAGTTAGAGCGGTTGTTCGTACAGGTTGCCAGAATGGTATGAAGGTACTTGGAATACGCAGAGGCTACACAGGTCTTATAAACGGCGATATGTTTGAAATGAATTTGCGTAGCGTTTCTGATATAATTCATCGTGGCGGTACTACTCTTTATTCAGCTCGTTGCCCTGAGTTCAAAACTCAGGAGGGTATAGATAAGGCTGTTGCAGTTTGCAAAAAGGTTGGTATTGACGGTATCGTTGTTATCGGCGGTGACGGCTCTTTCAGAGGTGCAAGAGATTTATCTCTCAACGGTATTCCTTGCGTTGCTATGCCTGGTACTATTGATAACGATATTGCTTGCTGCGACTATACAGTAGGCTATGATACAGCTATGAATACAATTATGGAAATGGTTGACCGTATCCGTGATACAACAGAAAGCCACGACCGTTGCAGTGTTGTTGAGGTTATGGGCCGTTCAGCAGGTCACCTTGCTCTTAATGCTGGTATTGCTGTTGGAGCTACAACAATTCTTATTCCTGAGGTTGAATTTGACATTGAAAGAGATGTTATCGCAAGAATGAGAGCTACACAGAAAACAGGCAAAAAGCACTTTATCATTATTGTTGCTGAGGGCGTTGAATGTGGTGGCGTTGAAAACCTTGCAAAGAAAATTCAGGAAACAACAGGCGTTGAAAGCCGTGCAACAGTTTTAGGCCATGTTCAGCGTGGCGGTTCTCCAACTGTTCGTGACAGAGTTGTTGCAAGTCAGATGGGTAACTATTGCGTTAAGCTTCTTCAAAAGGATATAGGCAACAGAGTTGTTGCTATGCAGAAAGAAAAGATTGTTGATTTCGATATCTATGAGGCTCTCAATATGAAAAAATCTATTGATTTGGAGCTTTATAAGATTGCTCACGAAATTTCAATATAAAAAAATATTGACAACATAAAAAGTTGTGGTATAATACAGACATAAGTTTAAACCGATGAGAAAGAGTAGTAACAGCTTTTCTCCGAATTCAAAGAGAGTTGCAGGCGGTGTGATTGCAACATTTCGGTTAGTTGCGAATGGACTTTTGAGGGCAGGCTGAATTCTTTAATTAAGATAGTAGGTGCTGACGGGAAATCAACCCGTTATAAATGATAGCGTATGTTAGTGCGTGTGGAGTGGGTTATTTAACCAAAATGGGTGGTACCACGGAAATTAGTTTTTTCGTCCCTGATGTCAAAAAAGACATCAGGGATTTTTTTATTTCTTATTTTTATTTTTGGTGAGGTTTTATTTATGATTTTTACTACAAGATATAACAGCTCGTTGCGATGGCGATTTTTCTCTTTTTAAAAAGTCTTATATAAAAGTTCTTTTAAAGAACTTCATAAATAATTTTTATTTTAAATTTTACGGAAAGAGGTAATTACAATGAAGAAAATTACAAAAATCTTATCAGTAGTTATGGCATTAGTTTTAGTTGCAGTTTCATTTGCAGCTTGTTCAGACAAAAAGGCAACCAGCAAAACTTTGAAAATAGGTATAATTCAGTATATGAGTCACCCATCACTTGATAACTGCTATAAGGGCATCCTTGACTCACTTAACGCATCTGGTCTTGATTTCACAGTAGATTATCAGGTGGGTAGCAGTGCTTCTGCTGACGCTGACTGTGCAAACTTTGCAAAGACAATGGTTGCTGGAAGCTATGATATGATTATTGCTATTGCAACACCTGCTGCAAAGGCTGCTTTCACAGCAACAAATGATACAGAAATTCCTGTTATCTTCTCAGCAGTTTCAGACCCTGTTGCAGCAAGTCTTGTAAAATCACTTGATAATCCTGAATACCTTTGCACAGGTACTTCTGATGTACTTGACCTCAAAGCTCAGGTTGATTTAATTCAGACAATGCAGCCAGATGTTAAGAAAATCGGTATTCTCTATACTTCATCAGAAGATAACTCAGTTTCAAACCTTGCAAGATTTAAAGAGGTTTGTTCTGAAAGAAACATTGAAGTAATTGCAACAGCAGTTCAGAACGCAACAGATATTCCATCAGCAGCAGAAGACCTTGCTTCAAAGGTTGACTGCATTAACAACTTCACAGATAACAATGTTGTTAATAACCTCAATGTTGTTTTGAGTGCAGCAGATAAGCACAATATCCCTGTTTATGGTTCAGAGGAAGAACAGGTTAAGAACGGTTGCCTTGCTTCTGTTTCAATCGACTATGTTTCACTCGGCAAAACAACAGGTCAGATGGCTGTTGATGTTCTCAAGGGTGCTGATATAAAGACAATGGCAGTTAAGACTATAACAGATGCAACACCTGTTATTAACAAAACTGTTCTCAATAAGCTTTCAATAACTCTTCCAAGCCAGTATGCAAACGCAACAACAGTTGAAAGCAAATAATTCAAAAACAAAAACAGAGGTAATATAATGAGTTTTTTAGGTTCGTTAGAGGTTTTTATTGAAACAGGCTTAATCTTTTCAATAATTGCTATGGGATACTATGTTTCCTATCATATTCTTGATTTTCCTGATTTGACAGTTGAAGGAACATTTTTAACGGGTGCAGTTGTATTCGGCTTGCTTTCAAGCCATAATGTCAACTCGTGGATAGCCTTGCTTGTTTCCTTTGTCTTAGGCTGTGCCTTTGGTGCAGTTACGGGTGTTCTCAATGTAAGATTAAAAATAAGACCGTTACTTTGCGGAATATTAGTGTCAACTTCATTGATAACAATAAATCTTATTGCCACTTCGGCGGGTATGACGGGCGATTTCACAGGTCAGAGCAGTTCTTCCATCTCTTATGGCAGAACAGTAAAAACCTTGCACGATGTATTCTTTGGCGAGCTTATTCCATCAAGAGTTAAGGGCGTTTCAGTGCGTGACCTTATAATCTTCCTTGTTGTTGCTATTGTCTGCAAGCTTTTGCTTGATTTCTATTTTAAAACAAAGAACGGCTTGCTTTTAAGAGCAGCAGGAAACAATGGGCAGTTTGTAAAAATGCTCGGTGTTGACCCTGGCAAGAGTAAGATTACAGGTCTTGCAATAGGTAACGGCTATGCAGCTATTGCAGGTGCGTTGTATTCACATGTCAGCGGTAATGTTAATCAGAGTATGGGTATAGGTATGATAGTAATCGGTCTTGCATCTCTGATTATAGGCTTATCTCTTCTTAAAAATGTTAAGTTTATGAAGCCTACAACTAAGGTTATAATCGGTGCGATTATATATCAGGCTTGCCTTACAGTTGCACAGAAGCTCGGCGTACCAAGTGCTTACAATAAGCTTATTATGGCTGTTATATTCACAATAGCACTTGTGGTTAGCAGTAAAGCAAAAAATAAGGGAGGTAGTTCAAATGTTGCAGTTAAATAATATTTGCACCTCTTTTAATAAAGGCACTATTGATGAAATGGAGCTTTTTAAACAGTTTAATTTTGAAGTAAAAAAAGGCGAATTTATTTCTATCGTCGGCTCTAACGGAAGCGGTAAAACAACTCTTTTAAATCTTATATGCGGAACTATGTCGCCAGACAGCGGAAGTATAATTTTCAAGGGTGACGATATTACAAAAATGAGCGAACACAGAAGAGCAAAATTCATAGGCAGAGTTTTTCAGGACCCAAAGCTTGGTACTTGTTCAAATCTCACTGTACTTGAAAATTTTGCACTTGCCGATAATAAAAACAAAACCTTTGGTCTTACAGGTGCTGTAAGCAAGAAAAGAATTGACTATTATCGTGAAAAATTAAGCCATTGTAATATGGGACTTGAAGACAGACTAAATACTCCCGTAGGCTCTCTTTCAGGCGGTCAGCGTCAGGCAATAGCTCTTGTTATTTCAGGTATGACAGAGGTTGATATGCTTATTCTTGACGAGCATACAGCGGCACTTGACCCGAAATCCTCTGAAACAATAATGGAAATTACAGATAAGTTAGTCAAAGAAAATGATATGACTGCTGTAATGGTTACACATAATCTGCGTTTTGCAACGCAATACGGCAACAGACTTGTTATGATGCATAACGGCGAAGCAATAATGGATAAAAAAGCAGAAGAAAAGGAACAGACAAAGGTGGAAGACATTCTTCATCTGTTCAATGAAATAAGTATTGAATGTGGTAACTGAATAAATTTTAAACGGGTTAATTTTTTTCAATTAACCCGTTTTTATCTTTTTATGGCAGAGTTTATGGTAATGCTTTTTTGTTGCATAGAGTTGAATTTTGAGATATAATAAAGAAAACAAAAATTAGAATGTTAGGTGATTTTATGCCAGTTTCAGATATATTGTTGACTATGCCTGCCGTTGCTTTGCGTGGACTTGTTATGTTCCCTCAAATGCTTTTGCATTTTGAAGTGGGACGCAAGCAGTCTATAAAAGCACTTGACGAGGCTATGGCAAAGGGCAGAAAGGTTTTCCTTGTTGCACAAAAGGATATAAGCGTTGACGAACCGAAGAAGGACGACCTTTATAAAACGGGAGTTATAGCAGTTGTAAAGCAGATTATAAAATTGCCGCACAACGAAAATGTAAGAGTTGTTGTTGAGGGCGAGGGCAGAGCCTTAATTAAAGATGTTGAGTACAAAGACGGCTATCTTCTCAGCACCGTTAAGCTCTGCAAACAGCAAAAAATAAAATCGCAGGACACAATGTATGCTCAGGCATTGATACGCCACGCAAAAGATGTGTTTGACGAATATGCAGACGCTGTTCCAAAGCTTTCGCCAGATGTAAGTATGGCAATATATTCTTCTGAAAATGCAGGTGACCTTGCTGACTATATTGCTTTTAATATGATGCTTGAATATCAGGACAGGCAGATAATTCTTGATGAATTAAATCCTCTCAAAAGGCTTGAAGCTTTGTGTGCTATGCTTACAAAGGAATCACGCCTTATGGAAATCGAAAGCGATATTCAGGAAAAGGTTAATGCACAGATAGATAAAAATCAGCGTGATTACTATTTGCGTGAACAGTTAAAGGCTATTTCCGAGGAGCTTAATGAGTATGATAATCCTCAGGAAGAGGCAGATGAATATATTAAAAAAATTGAAGCACTTGAAATAAATGAAGAGATAAAAGAAAAATTTATAAAAGAGAGCAAACGCCTTTATAAAATGTCGGCAGGCTCTTCCGAGGCGGCAGTTGTGAGGACTTATCTTGACACTTGCCTTGCTTTGCCTTGGGGTAAATACTCAAAGGATAATCTTGATATAAAGAAAGCAAGAAAAATTCTTGATGATGACCACTACGGAATGGAAAAGGTAAAGGAAAGAATTATAGAATTTCTTGCTGTCAGAAAGCTTGCACCCGATGTAAAGGGGCAGATTATATGCCTTTACGGACCTCCGGGCGTTGGTAAAACCTCAATAGCCCGTTCTGTTGCAAGGGCTATGGGTAGAGAGTACAGGCGTGTTTCTCTTGGCGGTATTCACGATGAAGCTGAAATCAGAGGACACAGAAAAACCTATATAGGTGCTATGCCTGGCAGAATTATCAATGCAGTTAAGCTTGCAGGTACTGCAAATCCGCTTATTTTGCTTGACGAGGTCGATAAGCTTGGCAACGACTATAAGGGCGACCCAAGTGCCGCTTTGCTTGAAGCACTTGACGCTGAACAGAATTTTGAGTTCAGGGACCACTATATTGAAGTGCCGTTTGATTTGAGCAAGGTTGTTTTTATAACCACTGCAAACGATACCTCAACCATACCTGCACCGTTGCTTGACCGTATGGAAATCATTGAGCTTCCAAGCTATACTCAGCAGGATAAGCTCAATATTGCGAAAAAACATCTTGTACCAAAGCAGAGAAAGCTTCACGGCTTAAAGGCTAATAATTTTAAAATTACAGATGCTGCTATAAATGAAATAATAGACGGTTATACCCGTGAGGCAGGCGTAAGAAAGTTAGAACAGAAAATTGCTAAAATCTGCCGTAAGGCTGCTGTTGAAATTGCAGATTCTCAAACCGAAAAAGTGACGGTAAAGCCTTGCGATTTGGAAAAAATGCTCGGCGTAGCAAAGTATAAGGACGAAAATAACTTCAAAAACGAAGTGGGCGTTGCAACAGGTCTTGCGTGGACAAGCGTAGGCGGTGAAACTATGCCGATAGAGGTTGCTATACTTGACGGCAAGGGTGAAATTCAGCTTACAGGCTCTCTTGGTGATGTTATGAAGGAATCAGCTATGGCGGCGATAAGCTTTATAAGAAGTCAGGCAGATAAGCTTGATATTGATAAGAATTTCTATAAGGAAAAGGATATTCATATCCATGTGCCAGAGGGGGCAGTTCCAAAGGACGGACCGAGTGCAGGCATAACAATTTCAACTGCTATCGTTTCAGCACTTACCAACAGAGCGGTTAAGGCTGATATTGCTATGACGGGCGAGGTTACTTTAAGAGGTCGAGTTCTTCCAATAGGCGGACTTAAAGAAAAAACTGTTGCCGCTTACAGAAAGGGCATAAAGACTGTTATCATTCCAAAGGGTAATGAAGCCGATATTTCAGAGCTTGACGAGGCAGTGAAGAAAAATGTTGATTTCATTCTTGCTGAAAACCTTTGGACAGTTCTTGATACTGCTCTTGAAGAGCCTAAAAAAATAAGAAAGAGAAAGAATGTGCGTAATGTTTCTGCCAATGAAAAGAGCGTTATGAACGGTATTGCACAGTAAGAGGTAAAATGATGAAATATGATAATCCCGTTTTTGAGGCGGCTTATGGCACTTTTGCACAGTTGCCACCCTCAAAGCTTCCCGAAATTGCTTTTGCAGGCCGTTCAAATGTAGGCAAATCTTCTTTACTCAATAAGCTTTTCAACAGAAAAAATCTTGCACGAACAAGCTCAAAGCCAGGCAAGACTATAACTATAAACTTTTTCAAGCTTGGCGAGGTACGCTTTGTTGATTTGCCTGGCTATGGCTATGCAAAGGTTGCGATGAGTGAGAAAAAACGCTGGGCTGAGATGATGGAAGGATATTTTAACAGTGACAGAAATATTCGTCTTGTGGTTCAGCTTGTTGATATGCGACATTCGCCGACAAAAGACGACCTTGATATGATTGACTTTCTTTCTCAAACGGGGTACAATTTTATTATTGTTATGACAAAATGTGATAAATTAAATAAAACAGAGCTTAACGCAAGGCGTGAGGCGATAAAAGAGGAGCTTGCCCATATAGATGGGGCAGAAATTATTGAATTTTCAGCCGTTACGGGTGAAGGGACGGAGAAAATAAAAAAATCTATTGAAAGTTATTTAGAGGAGGCATAAATAATGTTTGTTTCAGATTGTTTGAATGTCAATGAAAAAGGTCATCTTACAATAGGCGGTGTTGATACCGTTGACTTGGCAAAGGAATACGGAACACCGTTGTATGTTTCAGATGAAAACCAAATCAGAGCAAATTGTCAGGCTTTTGTTAAGAGTATTGATGAAAATTACTCTGGCAACGGCAGAGTGCTTTTTGCAAGTAAGGCTTTTTGCTGTAAAGAAATGTGCCGTATTGTAAATGATGAAAAAATGGGACTTGATGTTGTTTCAGGCGGTGAACTTTATACAGCTATTAAAGCAGGTTTTCCAACAGAAAAGATTTATTTCCACGGAAATAATAAGACAATAGATGAATTAACACAGGCACTTGATGCAGGTGTTGGCAGAATTATTGTTGATAATCTTACAGAACTTGAACATCTCAACGCTCTTGCAAAGCAAAAGGGCAAGGTTCAGGGCATAATGTTCAGAATTAAGCCTGGCATAGACGCACATACACATTCTTTCATCAGAACAGGTCAGATTGACTCAAAGTTTGGTCTTGCACTTGAAACAGGCGAGGCACTTGAAGCGGTTAAAAAGGCTGTCTCAATGGAAAATGTTGAGCTTTGCGGTTTGCATTGTCATATAGGCTCACAGATTTTTGATATTGACCCGTTTGAACTTGCAGCAGAGGTTATGCTTAAATTTATAGCAGAGATTAAAAAGGAAACAGGCTTTGTTGTTAAAGAGTTAAACCTTGGCGGTGGCTTTGGTATAAAATATCTCAGCGAGGAAAAGCCAGAGGCTTATGAGGCTTATATGGGCAGAGTTGCAAAAGTTGTTAAGAGCAAGGCAGAGGAATATAAACTTGATATGCCGTTTATCATCATTGAGCCTGGTCGTTCAATAGTAGGCAGTGCAGGTATAACTCTTTATACTGTTGGTGCAGTTAAGGAAATTCCGAATATAAGAACCTATGTTTCTGTTGACGGTGGTATGGGTGATAACCCAAGATATATTTTGTATCAATCAGCCTATGAGCTTATGTGTGCAAACAAAGCAAACGAGCCAAAGGATTATAAGGTTACAGTTGCAGGTAAATGCTGTGAAAGCGGTGACTTGATTCAGGAAAACGCACTTATTCAAAAGGTTGTTCCTGGCGATATTCTTGCAACACTTTCAACAGGTGCATATAACTATTCAATGGCTTCAAACTATAACCGTATTCCAAGAGCGGCAACGGTTATGGTAAAGGACGGACAGTCAAGAGTTATTATCAAGCGTGAATCTTATGAGGATTTAATAAGAAATGATGTTTGATAAAAATAAATAAAAAATTTAAGGGCAGATGATTTTTTCATCTGTCCTTTTTGTGTGTAATGCTTGATAATAAAGAGTTTTATTAAGCTAAAAAAATTTTTATAAAAAATCATAGAAAAAAGTTGATTTGTTATATAACTTATGTTATATTCTA
>JAILBY010000019.1 GCA_024680655.1 Clostridiales bacterium
AACAAAAAAAGGTGAAAGGGTGAGCAAACGATAAGGCAGAGCCTTATCGACTCTACCCATCCCAGCCAAGAACGATAAGCAGAGAGATAAAGCTTTGCTTGTCGTTCTTTTTTGCAGAGAGTAAAAAGGGTAGAGGAGAACTACAAGTCTATAATAGGATGTTTGCGAACAAAAAAAGGTGAAAGGGTGAGCAAACGATAAGGCAGAGCCTTATCGACTCTACCCATCCCAGCCAAGAACGATAAGCAGAGAGATAAAGCTTTGCTTGTCGTTCTTTTTTGTAGAGCGTAAAAAGGGTAGAGGAGAACTACAAAATAGTTTTATCTTTTATTTTTGCGTAAATAATAAGTTTACTATCGGATAGTAAACCAAATAAATTGTTCTCAAAAACAAAAAATTATGCAATTATTAAGAATTTATAAAAAATAGGATTTTCATATAGACAAAAAGTGTAATAAGAGGTAAAATTGATAAGGTTTGATATATTATAAAAATATGTATTTTGATTTTTTGTTTTTTTATGGCGTTAATTTTATGAAGTTTTAAGTGTGTTCTTGATTTTATTATGATTTTTAAGGTGATTAAAAGATGAATTTTTTGAAAGGTAAAACATTTGAGCATATATATAAAACGATTGCATTTGTTTTGGCAGGCTTAGTTTTGCTCGGCTTGTTTTCGTTTTTTACCTATCCAAGAAGTAATAGAGATATAAGAAAATATGAAGATGGCGGAATTCTTGCTGAGCCTGAAAACACATTGGACTATGTATTTGTAGGCAGTAGTAGTGTTTCTGAAAATTTCGCACCATTAGAGGTGTGGAATGAAGAAGGATATGCAGGCTTTGCTCTTGGCGAATCAAGAAGTACCGTTGTAGGCGACTATTTTGAAATTGTAAAGCTCTTAAAAAATCAAAGTCCGTCACTTATCGTTCTGGAAGGCTCAACACTTCTTGGTGAAACAAAGAATATTACTATTTTTAATACAATTGATTCTGTTGCAAGGGAAACCTTGCCATTACTCAGATACCATAATAATTGGAAAAATCTTACTGCTGAAAATCTCTTTAAAAAAATGGCTGTTGATTTTAAATCAGTAAATAAAGGCTATAAGCCATATCCTCAGGTTAAGCCTGTGGAAAATGCTGAAATTTATATGAGTAAAAACGATAAGGCGGATAAAGTGCATTTTGATATGGAATTTTATTTCAATAAAATTCTTACATACTGTAACAAAAGAAATATCAAGCTTGTTATTGCAGTTTCACCTTCACCAGCCTGCTGGTCACAAAAAAGGCAGGATATTGTTAAAGCCTTTGCTGAAAAATATAATATTGATTTTATAGATTTCAATGATTATTGTGATGATTTTGGCATTGATTGGTCAACAGACTCCAAGGACGCTGGCTGGCACTTCAACTGTGTGGGTTCAAAAAAATATTCAAAATATTTTGCTCAATGGCTTAAAAATAACTATTCTGATATTTTAGTTGACCATAGAGGCGATGAAAAATATTCTGATTGGAACGAGTGCTATAAACAATCAATGCAAGAAATTCAGGACCTTATTGAAAAAGAGAAAAATAAATAAAGATGAAACGCATTATCTTTTGATAATGCGTTTTTTTGTTGTTTTCAATCGTTATTTATGATAGAATATTTACAGATTGTTAGGAGGTGCTCAATTTGAAAAAAGAGCTTACAGGAAAATGGCTGTTAAGGCAGCTTGATAAAGATGAATGGATAGACGCTATTGTGCCAGGCTGTAACTATACAGACCTTATGAATGCAGGCAAAATTGAAGACCCGTTTATTTCAATGAATGAAAAAGATGCTTATTGGGTAGCAGAAAAAGATTGGGAATATAAAAAGACTTTTGAGGTTACAGAAAAAGAACTTCAAAATCAAAAGATTTTCCTTAACTTTGATATGCTTGATACTATATGCGATATTTATCTTAATGATGAATTGCTTGGCAAGGGTGAGAATTGCCACATAAAATATACATTTGATGTAAAGGATATGCTCAAAGAGGGCGAAAACGATATTAGAATAGTGTTCTATTCACCCGTTAATTATGTCAAGGAACGCTATGAAAATGAAAAAACACCGCCAAACTGTAACGGTCAGAACGGTATTATAATTATGAGAAAGCC
>JAILBY010000048.1 GCA_024680655.1 Clostridiales bacterium
TTGGACGAGCCGACGAACCACATGGACATTACAAGCCTTGTCGCATTGGAAAACGCGCTTGCCGCCTTGGATTGCGCAATGATTGTGGTAAGCCACGACAAGGCTTTTTTGCAAAAAATATGCAACGCAAATCTGGAAGCCGTCCGCGACAAAAATCAAGGCGAAATAAAATTGATTTAACATAGGAGAATTAATTATGGAAATAAAAGAAATAAAGACCAACAAAAAAAATTATCTTGACCTCTTGCTTTTAGCAGACGAACAGGAAGACATGATAGACCGCTATCTAGAAAAGGGCCGTATGTTCGTTCTTGATGACGGCGGGGTGAAAGCTGAATGTGTCGTAACGGACGAAGGCGACGACGTGCTCGAAATTAAAAACATTGCGACTGCTCCCCAAAGTCAGGGAAAAGGCTACGGCAAAAAACTCATCGAATTTGTAGCGGAATATTTTAAAAATGATTTTTGCACGCTGCAAGTTGGGACAGGTGACAGTCCCCTCACGATTCCTTTCTACGAAAAATGCGGCTTCAAGCGACATCACTCGGTAAAAAATTTTTTCACAGAAAACTACGACCACCCCATCTTTGAAGCTGGCGTCCAGTTGGTGGATATGATATACTTGCAGAGGAAGATTGTGGGATGAATCAAATGGGAATGCATATTTTCACAAAAACAATGGCTTCGCAAAATGAAAAAAAACTTGATTTTGCGAAATAGATGATATATAATCATTTTATGAAGCTAATTGAACGTTTTTTTTATTTGGACAAACTCAAAAATGTTATGGGAACGCCAGACATAAAAGTTATAAGCGGAGTCAGAAGGTCTGGAAAATCCAAGCTTATGGAAGCTTTTATCGAATGGCTGAAAACATCCGAAAAAAAGGCAAATATTATTCATATAAATTTTAATCTCATTGAGTTTGAAGATATCAAAACAGCAGAAGCCCTTAACTCGTATGTAGAAAAGCATTATAAGAAAAACAAAAGCAATTATCTGTTTATTGATGAAGTTCAGCTTTGCAAAGATTTTGAAAAGGTGATTAATTCTTTTCATGCAAGCGAAAAATACGACATATATATAAGCGGTTCAAACGCTTTCCTGCTTTCGAGCGATTTGGCGACTCTTTTTACCGGACGAGTCTTTCAAATAAAAGTATTTCCATTTTCATTTTCCGAATACCAAAAATATTTTTCCTATCCGGATATTGATGCCGCTTTTGACTCGTTTGTTAAGGAAGGTGGAATGGCTGGGTCTTTTGTATATAAAAAATCGGAGGATAAATATTCATATATAAGAGAAGTTTTTGATACTTTGATAACAAGGGATATTGTTCAAAAATACAAAATCAAAGGTGAGCTTTTGTTGAATAAGCTGAATGATTTTTTGCTGGATAATATTTCCACTGAAGTCTCTGTCCGTACAATTGCAAATACGCTAACCAGCGTGTCTGAAAAAACAAATGACAAAACGGTCGGCTCATATTTGAATTATCTTTGCAATGCCTTTGCATATTACAAGGTTCGCCGCTATGATATCCGCGGAAAAAAATATCTTTCAAGCCAGGACAAATATTATCTTGCGGATCATTCCTTTAAATACGCCAAACTTGGAACAAAGAACTTTGACTTTGGAAGAAGCTATGAAAATATTGTTGCCATAGAATTGCTGCGTCGTGGCTATGAAGTTTATGCGGGAGTTCTTTATAAAAAAGAAATTGACTTTGTCGCCATCAGACAGAATGAAAAACTTTACATACAGGTTAGCGATGACATTTCAAGACCCTTAACTTTTGAGCGAGAAATCAATCCGCTTTTAAGCATAAAAGATGCGTATCCAAAAATCATTCTTGCGCGAACAAAGCACGAAGAGTATTCACATGATGGCGTCAGGATAATTGACATTGCCCGCTGGCTTTTAGCTGAGGACTAAGGAAGCCGTCAAATGGCGAAGATGGCGTTGCAAAATGGTTGAAAGAAAATATTTGATAAATCAAGCAGAGGAAAAATAAAGGATGAATAAAATCATGAACGAAAATCAGTTTACAAAATGGGTGGCCTGCTGGGGAACGGCAACATCAATCACAAAGAGGACGGAAGTTACATATTCAAAGAATTTGACTTTGCGCTACCCGGTAAAAATATGCTTTAAGGGCTCAAAGCTCCGCTTCAGATTTTCAAACCTTACGGGAACAGAAGACGTCCAAGTGACCAAGGCTTTTTGCGCAAAAAAAGTTCCTTGCGGATACAAGCCCCTTGCGATTACAAAAAACGCCGCTTCAACTTTTTCAATTCCCGCTGGAAAAGAAATTCAAAGCGATGAGATTTGTATGGATGTAAACGCGGGCGACACAATCGAAGTGAGCATGTACTTTTCTGACTTTACCCAGATGAACGCGGGAACCGTAATTTTGAGTCCGCTCGAAAAAGGCTTTTTTGCCTACGGAGATTTTTCTGAAGCAGAAGATTTTCCTTCCGACCTTTCCATGTCCACAAATGTATTTTACTTTTTGAACACAATAGACATTTGGACCCAAGAAAAAAATCATGCGCTAATCTGCTACGGAGACTCAATCACCTGCTGCAGCTGGCCGGATTACTTAAAGGAGCGCGCGTTCAAAAACGGCGATGGAAATGTTTCTGTAATCAGAAGGGCTGTCTGCGGAACAAGAATCCTGCGCCAATATGACTGCATCACCTATCAGGCTTATGGGCTAAAGGGCGCCACTCGCTTTCCAATCGAAACGAATGTTTGCGGCGCGGACTCCATCATCATCCACCACGGAATAAACGACATCATCCATCCGGTTGGTGTTGAA
>JAILBY010000156.1 GCA_024680655.1 Clostridiales bacterium
CTTGCCTGAATAAAAAGGCTCTCCTCAAAGAAAAAGCTTTGTATCTATTTCTTTTTAATTATCAGCAAACAAAACCGCAAAGCCGTTGGAAGTGGCTTTGCTTTTTTGCAATAAAAATATTCTATTTTTCTCTGTTGTGCTTTTTCTTTTCTTCAAGGTCAAAAATATAGCCTAACAAACTGCCTACTACAACACCGATAACCGTACCACGAGCAATATTACCGTTTGCACTTCCGATAGCCACGCCCAAGGATATACCCAAACACATATAAATTGGCAACCAAGTTGTTTTTTCGGCTTCCTTTTCAAATAATATCTCCTCTTGCGTTTCTGATATTTTTGAAAATCCGCTTTCTTCAAGTGCTTTCTGCAAGGCTTTGTTTTCAGCGTCAACTCTTATCTGTAAAAAAGCAGCGTTAAAGATATATCCGCTCATAAGTCTTTGAACGATCTCTGTTGAGCAACCATTTTCTATATATTCATCATCAATATTTAAACTCACTTCTATTTCGTGATTTTCATTTGCCAGATTTTTATAATAAAAATAACCGACTATCTTTCTTTCAGCCTTTGACGCTATAAGCAATAGCGTGTTCTTTTCATAGCCATTTTTATCGCTTAATTTAGAATATATCTCTTTCTTCTTACTTTCATCAAGCGTTATATCCGCCGATTTAACAAAAAAATCTTTTTTTATTTCTATTGAACTATAATTATTTAATATTTCCCTTTGCTTTGGCTTTATAGGATAGAAAAATATCCCCTGACTTTTCATATAATAAACTCCTTATTTACGTCAATAAAATCTGTGTCAACTATGGCACGCATATATAATCCCTCTGCACGATATTCCTCTGCCTTAACAACTCCGTCTTTTCTGACCTGTGCCGCAAGGCTTCCTTTGTCAAAAGGAAAAAGGAACTCAACCTCTGCCCTTGTTGGTTCAAGACAAGCGGTTATTTTTTCAAGCAATTCATCAAGCCCCTCTTTGTTAAGTGCTGAAATAAACACCGTCTGCCCTATCGTTGCCATACCAAGAGTATCATCTGTCAAATCTGACTTATTCATAACTGAAATAACGGGCTTTGTTTCGCAACCGAGTTCCTTTAAAAGCTTGCGTGTGACTTCAAGATGTTCAGCACATTCAGGGCTTGAACAGTCACAAACATTGAGTATAACATCTGCATTTGCCGCTTCTTCAAGCGTTGACTTGAACGCTTCAACAAGGTTATGCGGAAGCCGTCTGATAAGCCCAACGGTATCAATAAGCATAACCTTTCTGCCGTCTGGCAAGGTAAGGCTTCTTGCCGTCGGGTCAAGGGTTGCAAAAAGCTTATCCTGTGCAAGCACGCCTGCATCTGTTAAAGCGTTCATAAGAGTTGATTTGCCAGCGTTTGTGTAACCAACAATAGCAACGCTTATTATGCCGTCCTTTGCACGCCTGTTCCTTAAATTGTTGCGACGCTTTTCAACCTCTTTCAACTGTTCCTGCAAAGCATCTATTCTTCGCCTTATATGTCGCCTATCGCTTTCAAGCTTGCTTTCACCAGGACCTCTTGTACCGATACCGCCACCAAGACGGGAAAGAGCAAGTCCCTTTCCGCCAAGGCGTGGCAAGGAATATTTAAGCTGTGCAAGTTCAACCTGCAACTTACCCTCACTCGACCTTGCCCTTGCGGCAAAAATATCAAGAATAAGAGTAGTTCTGTCAACTACTCTTACATCTGTAAAGTTTTCAACATTTCTCTGCTGAGATGGTGACAGCTCGCAGTCAAATATTATCAAATCAACATCATTCGCCCTGCAAAATTCCTTTAATTCAAGCAATCTGCCAGAGCCAAGATATGTTGCCGCATCAGGCTTTTCTTTTTTCTGAACTATTTTTGCAAGAACCTTTGCCCCTGCTGTATCGGCAAGAAATTCAAGCTCATCTATTGAAACCTGTGCATCAAAATCGCCCGTATCAACGGAAACAAGGACCGCTTTTTCAGGCTCTTGTTTGTTTTCAAAAAATTCCATTAAGTAAATAAACCTCTATTTTGTTGAATATTTTTCGGCTATCAAGTCAACCGCTTCTTCAAAAGGCAAAGCCTTGCTAAAATAATAGCCCTGATATATAGTACAGCCTAATTCGTTGAGCTTTTCTCTCTGTTCATTCGTTTCAACATACTCTGCAAGAACAGTAAAGCCCATATTCTTTGACATATAAATAATTGAGGAGATAATATCCCTCGACCTTGAATTTGTAAGAATATCTTTAACGAGAGCACCGTCAAGCTTAACCATATCATAATGATTGTTTTGGAGATTTACAAGAGAGCTGTAACCCATACCAAAATCGTCCATAATAATATCGGCACCCATATCTCTGAGCTTGTCAAGTCTTTCCATCATTTCTTCTGTGTTTGCAAGCTCATATTGCTCTGTAATCTCAACGCCAAGCTTTATGTTATGAAATTTATACTGCGAAACTATTTCCTTTATCTTCGGAACAAGCTGAGGATTTTCAAGCTGAATTGCATTAAAATTGAGTGAAACACAAAGTTTTTCATCAAAAATGTTGCTGAACGCTTCACTATCGGCGGCAACCTGTGATATTGTAAGATAGCTCAATTCATCAAGCATACCCGTTTCTTGTGCTATCGCTATTGTGAGAGGCGGATACATATAGCCGAAATGCTTGTTTTTCCATCTCAGCAAAGCCTCAACGCCAAAGATTGTATTATCATAGTTTACCTGCAACTGATAGTGTATTTTTATGTTTTCATTATGGTTGAAATCGTGCAGGAAATCTTCAATAAGCATATTTGAAACATAGCCGAGAGGTCCCGTGAGATTTGAAAGGCACGGCACATCGCCAAGATGCTCGCACTCTTTTATATAATCTACGATTTCATCAAGTATCTCTTTTAATTCAGGGTTATTTTTCTTGTTATCAAGCTTTATAAACGGAATATAGATAAGAACGCCTATGCCAAGATTAACAAGTTGGAGAATTGAGCCCCATACTGAGCCCGTTGCAATATATCCGCTTAAAAATACAGGGGTAGTCCACTCAATATTGTTCGTTATAGGCGGTACAACTCCGCAAGCAAAAGCAATATATGATACTATTGTTGTTACAATAGGTGCAACTACAAACGGAATAAAATAAACCGGGTTAAATGCAATCGGGAAACCATACAATATGATTTCATTTATATTGAACAAAGCAGGGAAAGCTGCCATTTTGCAGAACTTTCTTGATGTCTTTCTCTTTTCAGCGATAAATACGGCGATAAGGAAAGAAAGTGCAATACCGCAACCGCCTATTAAAACAAAGGTATTGAAAAAGGTCTTTGACATTATAATAGGTGTGCCATCTATGGTTACAAGGCTTGAAAAATAGTCCTTGCCCACCGACTGCATAATGCTTTCGCCGTGGAAACCGATAAACCAGAAAATATGAACTAAGAAAACATAGAGCAAGCCTGAAATGAAATTACAGCCGAGCTTGTTGAAAAGACTTATCAAAAGAGCGGAAAGATTTTCCTGAATAGTAACTGCGTTACCTTTGAAAACCAAAACGTTGAGCGTAGCACAAACGATAATTATTATAAGCATAGGTAAAATTGAATTTATGCTTTTTAAGAAATTATCATCTGAACCTCTTGTGTAAGACTTCGTTTCGTGCTTTCCAAAAATATGCTTCTGGAAAAACAAGAAAAACTTATCTGCAATATAGACCGTAAAAATAACATCAAGCAAGCTTGTTTTTGAAAAAAGCTGTTCGGAAAGGCCGTGGTTGAAATCTATATTTACAGATATATATGCCGCAAGAGAAACTAAAACCAGCATTCCCCTTGCCTTAATATCCAAAAGCTTTTCGTAGCAATAGCTTATCGCTATAAGCATAATCAGTGAAAAGCTGTTTATTGTTGCAATATATATGGTGGAAAAGAATTTATAGAAAAAGCCTCTTGCAAAGGTTCTGATGAAATTCTGATATATCTCTAAGGGCAGAGTTGAAAGCATATAGGCAAAACTACCTATAAGAATAACAGGCAAAACTAATACAATAGCATTTCTCAGTGCTTTTATATATCGTGAACTAAAAAAAACTTTTAATATTTTTTTCACCAAAATCACCCCTTAGAGAAAAACATATATATTTAATTATACACACTTTTTTAGCCGTTTTCAAGGCTTTTTTGTGTAAAATACAAGCAAAATCAAAATAAAATACAAAAAAATAAAGAGCTTTAAAATGCAAAAAACTTGCATTTTAAGCTCTTTGATTTTATCTGATATTAGTCTTTCATAAGAGTTGCCATAACAGCCTTTTGTGCGTGAAGTCTGTTTTCAGCCTCATCAAAGATTTCCTTTGCGTGAGCCTCAAACACCTCAGCTGTTATTTCTTCGCCTCTATGTGCAGGCAAACAATGCTGAACCATACAGCCTTCGTTTGCAGCTTCAAGAATTTTATCATTAACCTGATAAATTCCTTCAAAAACCTTACGACGCTCTGCGGCTTCGCCCTCTTGTCCCATTGAAGCCCAAACATCAGTGAAGATAACATCTGCACCTGCGGCAGCTTGAAGTGGATCAGTGAGAAGCTCAAACTTGCCCGTTGGATTTGCAAAATCAAGCACCTGCTGGTCAGGCTGATAGTTTTCAGGACAAGCAACAGCAACCTTCATTCCCGTTTTAAGACCGCCGACAATAAGAGAGTTTGCCATATTGTTTCCATCACCGATATAGCACATTTTAAGTCCGTCAAGTCTGCCCTTATATTCACGGACAGTAAGCAAATCTGCAAGCACCTGACAAGGATGGCAGAAATCTGTAAGTCCGTTTATTATAGGAATAGAGCCATATTCGGCAAGTGTTTCAACTTCCTTTTGTTCAAAGGTTCTTATCATAATACCGTCAAGATAGCGTGAAAGGACTCTTGCAGTATCCTCAACAGGCTCACCTCTGCCTATCTGCAAATCATTACTGCTGAGGAAAAGAGCATAACCGCCAAGCTGATACATACCCGTTTCAAAGGATACTCTTGTTCTTGTTGATGATTTCTGGAAAATCATACCAAGAGTTTTGCCTTTGAGATAGTGGTGAGTAATATTGTGCTTGTTTTCATATTTAAGTTGGTCTGCAAGGTTGAGAAGATTTGTAATATCGTTTGATGTCAAATCAAGCATTTTAAGCAAATGTTTCATAGTAAAAAATATCCTTTCTCTTATTCATCAAGAACTGATTTTAAAATTGCAATACCTATATCTATTTCCTCATAGCTTATAACAAGCGGAGGTAACATACGAACAGCAAGGTGAGCGGTAAGTATCATAAGACCTTTTTCAAGGCACTTTGCCGCAACCTCTTTTGCGGTTTTATTTTTAAGAGATAAGCCTATCATAAGTCCCATACCTCTTATCTCGGCAATTTCCTCAACATCTGACAACTTTTCTTTTATATATTCAGCCTTTTTATTGACTTCTTCAAGCATATTTTCATCAATTCTTGAAAGAACTTCAAGACCGCCGGCACAAACGATAGGATTTCCGCCAAAGGTTGTGCCGTGAGTTGATGAGGTTAAAACCTCGCCAAATGGGTTCATAGCAAGGCAAGCACCTATCGGAAGTCCACCGCCAAGTCCCTTTGCACTTGTGAGGACATCAGGCTTTACGCCAAGATTTTCCCACGCATAAAGCTTACCCGTTCTTGCAACGCCCGTCTGCACCTCGTCAAAGATAAGGACAATATCCTTTTCCCTGCAAAGCTCTGCAACTGCCTTTGCAAAATCCTTTTCAATCGGGAAAACACCTGCTTCACCCTGAATAGGCTCCATAATAACTGCACAGGTCTTTTCTGAAATTGCTGCTTTAAAGGCTTCAAAATCATTTGCCTTTGCATACTTAAAGCCATCATTAAACGGGAAGAAATATTTGTGGAATTCCTCCTGACCTGTTGCTGTTATTGTTGCCATTGTTCTGCCGTGGAAAGAATTAACAAGAGAGATTATCTCATTTCTTCCCTCACCGTATTTATCAAAGCTATATTTTCTTGCAAGCTTAAAGGCACATTCATTTGCTTCTGCACCTGAATTGCAAAGAAAAGCCTTATCAAAACCACTCTTTTCGCAAAGAGTCTGAGCAAACTCGGCAACTGTTGGATTATAGTACAAATTTGAAGTATGTGCAAGCTTTTTTGCCTGCTCTGTTATAGCGTTAATCCAACCCTCGTCTGCATAGCCAAGTGAATTTACGCCTATACCGCTTGTAAAATCTATGTATTCCTTGCCCTCAACATCAGTAAGAGTAGCACCCTTACCTTTTTCAAGAGCAACAGAAAAATGAGCATAAGTCGGCATAAGAGCGTTATCAGCTTTATTTTTTACCTGTTCAAAATTCATCGTTCTTTCCTTTCTCTTACATAAACATTGTTCCGATACCCTCATCGGAAAGCATTTCTATAAGTATTGAATGAGGTATTCTTCCGTCTATAATATGAGTTCTGTTTACGCCTCGGCGGACAGCCTCAACACAGCAATCTATTTTCGGTATCATACCGCCTGAAATAATGCCCTGATTTTTAAGAGCCTTAACCTCGCTGACATTGACAACGGAAATAAGTGTATTCTCGTCGTCCTTATCCTTCAAAAGACCTCTTACATCAGTCATAAGAAGAAGCTTTTCAGCGTGAAGCTCTGCGGCAATTCTTGCAGCGGCAGTATCAGCGTTTATGTTATACACTTCATTGTTCTTGCCTGAGCCTATTGTTGAAATAACAGGGATATAGCCCTTTTCAATAGCATCATTTATAAGAGTAACATCAACCTTTTCAATATCACCAACAAAGCCTACATCAACCTTTGTATGCTTTTTCGCATTGATTATTCCGCCGTCAAGACCGCAAAGACCGATTGCCTTGCCACCGTGATTTTCAAGCAACTGCACAAGAGCCTTGTTTACCTTACCTGCAAGAACCATCTGCACAATTTCCATTGTTTCTTCATCAGTATATCTCAAACCGTTGACAAACTGACTTTCCTTGCCAACTCTTTTAAGCATATCAGAAATTTCTGGTCCGCCACCGTGAACTAAAACAACATTTATACCAACAAGCGAAAGCAAAACGATGTCCGTCATAACAGCGTCCTTTAATTCTTCATTTATCATAGCGTTTCCGCCGTATTTAATTACAACTGTCTTATTGTTGAATTTTTTAATATAAGGCAAGGTCTGAACTATAACCTTAGCTCTGCTGTCTGCATTTAAAATATCCATAATACCTCCGAAAAGCATACATAAGAATAACTTATGTTCTGTAATCTCCGTTTATTTTAACATAATCATAGGTAAGGTCACAGCCGAAAGCAGTAGCCTTTGCCTGACCATCTTGAAGCTTAACATCAATAAGTATTTCATCTTCAAGAAGAATTTTCTTTGCAAGGTCTTCGCTGAATTCAATGCCCGCTCCGTTCTTGCAAACCTCTATTCTGCCTGCCTTTGAAACAAAAGCAACATCAACCTTTGTAACATCAAGCTGAACCTTTGCATAGCCCAAAGCACAAAGAACTCGTCCCCAGTTCGCATCGGAGCCGAACATCGCTGCCTTTACAAGTGAGGAACAAATAACGCTTTTTGCAAGAACCTTTGCTGTCTGCTCGTCCTTTGCACCCTCAACAGAGCACTCAACAAGCTTTGTTGCACCCTCGCCGTCCTTTGCCATAAGGCGAACAGTTTTTATTGCAATAGCCTTTAATGCCTCAACAAACAAATCGAAGTCCTTGCCCTCTTTATTTATCTCGCTGTTGCCTGCAAGACCGTTTGCCATAATGCTTACCATATCATTTGTTGAAGTATCTCCGTCAACGCTTAACATATTGAAGCTGTCTGCAACAGTTAAGGTGAGAGCCTTTTTAAGCATATCGGAAGAAATTGCAACATCGGTAGTTATAAAGCAAAGCATTGTTGCCATATTAGGATGTATCATACCGCTACCCTTTGCAATAGCACCTATTTTACACTTTTTGCCGTCAATTTCAACCTCAACTGCAAATTCTTTCTTTTGTGTATCTGTTGTCATAATTGAATTAGCCGCATCATCAGAGCCATTAACATTGAGTCCCTTTACAAGCTCTGGCATACCCTTTTCAATAGGCTCAATGTCAAGAGGCTGACCGATAACGCCCGTTGAAGCAACTATAACATCTTCTTTTTTTATCTGCGTATTTTTTGCAACACATTCGCACATAGCCTCGGCTTTTTCAATTCCGTCTGCATTACAAGTGTTTGCAATACCGCTGTTACAAACCATAGCCTGTGCCTTGCCGTCTGCAATATTATTTCTTGTTACTGTGATAGGTGCACCGTAAACCAAGTTCTGAGTATAAACTGCGGCAGTTGAAGCAATTTTTTCAGAAACGATAAGTGCAATATCCTTTTTATCCTTGTTTTTTCTGATACCACAATGAATACCGTTAGCTTTAAAGCCCTGCGGTGCACATACGCCACCGTCAATAAATTTTATATCCATATTCTTCTCCTTAAAATGCAGTAGGCACCATATTAAGACCTGTGTTTTCAGGCAAGCCGAAAATAATATTCATATTCTGTATTGCCTGACCTGCTGCACCCTTAACCATATTATCTATTGTTGAAACAACTATAAGAGTTGATGTTCTGCTGTCAAAATGAAGTGAAATATCGCAATAGTTACTGCACTTAACATCACGAAGATTTGCAGTTTTGCCATCGGCAAGAACTCTTACAAACTGTTCATCTTTATATGCCTTTTCATATTCACTTCTGATTTGTTCAAGGCTAACGCCGTCTTTTGCTTTAACATACATTGTAGAAATTATACCTCTGTTAAGCGGAAGAAGGTGTGGAACAAAGGTTACTGTAATTTTTGTGTTTGCAACCTTTGAAAGAGTCTGTTCAATTTCAGGTGTATGTCTGTGGCAAGCGATTTTATAAGGTGAAAAAGCCTCGTTGCAAGCAGGATAATGTGAAGTATCTGTAAGCTTTCTGCCTGCACCTGTAACGCCCGATTTTGAGTCTATTATAATATTATCATCTGTTTTTACCAAGCCCGCTCTCAAAGCAGGAGCAAGACCAAGTGCAACGCTTGTTGGGTAACAGCCAGGGTTACCGATTATTGATTTTCCTTTAATCTGCTCTCTGAAAAGCTCAGGCAAAGCGTATATAGCTTCCTCGTGAAGCTTTTTGTCAATATATTCTCCGCCGTACCATTGTTTGTAATCTTCTTCGTCTTCAAGTCGGAAATCAGCACCAAGGTCAATAAACTTAACGCCCTTTTCATAGCACTGCTTTGCAAATTCCTGAGAAATACCTGCCTGAACACCTGCAAAAACAACATCACTCTGTTCAATAACCTCTTCGGCTGTAACGCATTTAAGGTCACAAATACCGTTGAGTGATGGATAAACCTCGCTGATAGGCTGACCTACAAAGCTTACAGAGCAAACAGCAGTAAGCTCTGCCTGTGGGTGATTTGTTATTATTCTTACAAGTTCAACACCTGCATATCCCGTTGCACCTATAATTCCGACTTTAATCATAAATAATACCTCTTTTATTTTACAATATCTTTAATTCTTTTTGCCTGATTTTTTACATTTGACGGTGATGGTGCACCGACAGGGGTTCTGTCATTAACGCACTTTTCAAGATTTATCGCTTCATAAACACCGTCATCAAATAAATCACAAACCTTTTTATATTCTTCAACAGGCAAGGTTTCAAGAGTAAGCCCTTTTTCTATACAAATAGCCACTAATTCACCCGTTGCCTTATAAGCATCTCTGAATGGAAGCCCCTTGCTTACAAGGAAATCGGCACAGTCGGTTGCGTTGATAAATCCGCCTGCCGCCGCCTTACGCATATTTTGCGGAAGAACTGTCATAGTATCTATCATAGGAATAAACGCTGTAAGGCACATTTTAACTGTATCAATAGCGTCAAAAACAGCCTCTTTATCCTCCTGCATATCCTTGTTATAAGCAAGAGGGATACCCTTCATAACGGTAAGAAGTGTCATAAGGTCGCCAAAAACTCTGCCCGATTTACCTCTTACAAGCTCTGCAATATCAGGGTTTTTCTTCTGTGGCATAATGCTTGAACCTGTCGAAAAAGCGTCATCAAGCTCAATAAACTTGAATTCCCAGGAGCACCACATAATAATTTCTTCTGAAAATCTTGAAAGATGTACCATAACCAAAGAAAGAGCAGAAGAAAGCTCAATGCAAAAATCTCTGTCTGATACACCGTCAAGAGAATTGTTTGTATAGCCAGCAAATCCCATAAGCTCTGCTGAATATGCTCGGTCAATAGGATAGGTTGTTCCTGCAAGAGCACCTGAGCCGAGAGGTGAATAATTCATTCTGTTTTTAGCGTCCTCAATTCTGCTTATGTCACGCAAGAACATTTCTGCATAAGCTAAAAGGTGATGACCGAAAACTATCGGCTGTGCTCTTTGAAGATGAGTATATCCCGGCATAACAGTCTGTGAATATTCCTCTGCCTTATCGGCAAGAACATTAACAAGCTCCTTTATCTGATTAACAACCTCGTCACATTCCTTTTTGAGATAAAGTCTGATATCAAGAGCAACTTGGTCGTTTCTGCTTCTTGCAGTATGCAAACGCTTGCCTGCATCACCTATTCTTGAAGTCAATTCACCCTCAATAAAGGTATGTATATCCTCGGCAGTCATATCTATTTCAAGCTTGCCGTTGATAATTTCATCTTTTATCTGCTTTAAGCCCTCAACAATTTTTTTGCAGTCCTCGTCTGTGATGATACCGCATTTGCCAAGCATTGTTGCGTGAGCAATACTGCCGTCTATATCCTCTTTAAACATACGGCTGTCAAAAGAAATTGATGAATTGAAATCATTTGTTTTTTTGTCAATCTGTTTGGAAAATCTACCTGTCCAGAGTTGTTTCATATCAGCTTTCTCCTATTGAAATTCATTTCCCCGAAAAATGCGGAATAGGAGTAAAGGCAAAAAGCCATTACTCCAAAATCCCGATATATTTAAGTTAAGTATAAATTAAATTATTTATTCTTTCTTTCAGCGTCAAGTATTGCCTTAACTTTGAGAGGAAGACCAAAGAGGTTGATAAATCCTGCTGAATCGTTCTGGTCATAAACCTCGTCAGCGTCAAATGTAGCAAAGTCTTCGCTGTAAAGAGTATAGTCAGATGTAACACCTGCATTTATGATGTTGCCCTTATAGAGTTTAAGCTTAACATCACCTGTAACAGTTTCCTGTGTCTTGTCAACAAATGCTGCAAGGCTCTCACGCAAAGGTGTGAACCACTTGCCGTTGTAAACAAGCTCACCGTACTGCTGAGCAATAAGCTTTTTATAATGCTGTGTATCCTTATCAAGAGTTATTGTTTCAAGAACTTCGTGTGCCTTATAGAGAATTGTTCCGCCAGGAGTTTCATAAACGCCTCTTGACTTCATACCTACAAGACGGTTTTCAACAACATCAAGCAAGCCGATACCGTTTGCACCACCAAGCTCGTTGAGCTTTGTAACAATGCCTACGCCGTCCATTTTAACGCCGTCGATTGCAGTAGGAATACCCTTTTCAAAATGAATTGTAACATAAGTTGGCTTATCAGGTGCCTGCTCAGGAGATACGCCTAATTCAAGGAAGCCCTCCTTGTTGTACTGTGGCTCGTTTGCAGGATCTTCAAGGTCAAGACCTTCGTGTGATAAGTGCCAAAGGTTTTTATCTTTTGAATAGTTTGTTTCACGATTTATTTTAAGAGGAATATTGTGCTTTTCAGCATAGTCGATTTCTTCATCACGGCTCTTGAATTCCCAAGTTCTCCAAGGTGCGATGATTTCCATTTCAGGTGCAAATGCCTTTATTGTGAGTTCAAAACGAACCTGGTCGTTACCCTTACCTGTGCAACCGTGGCAGATAGCGTCAGCACCCTCAGCCTTTGCAATTTCAACAATTCTTTTTGCAATTACAGGGCGAGCAAAAGATGTGCCGAGAAGATAGCCTTCATAATCTGCACCTGCTTTTACGCAAGGAAAAACATAGTCTTCAATAAATTCTTTGTTAAGGTCTTCAATGTAAAGCTTTGACGCACCTGTTTTAAGTGCTTTTTCTTCAAGTCCGTCAAGCTCTGTTCCCTGACCTACATTACCTGAAACTGCAATTACTTCGCAGTTGTTGTAATTTTCTTTAAGCCAAGGGATAATGATTGAAGTATCAAGTCCGCCTGAATAAGCAAGAACTACCTTTTTGATTTCTCTTTTCATAACAAATTCCTCCTGTTTGTTTAACTGATGTTTATAATTATACACTCTTTTTGCATAAATGCAATAGTTTTTGCATATTTATTCATTATTTTATGCAAGTTTGTACTTTATGCACATTATAACAAAGGCTATTGCTATATAACTGTGCAAGATTGTTGCATTATGAAAGATATACA
>JAILBY010000165.1 GCA_024680655.1 Clostridiales bacterium
CATTCAATTTTTATGTATTCAGAGCTTAGAAAATAATTCGTGTTTGTGAATTCATAATCGCCGTTTTCAGTAAGCTTAACACGCAAAGGGCGATAGATATTTTTTATATTGTATGCCCCCGTGTGCATAGTTCTATTTGGAAATAAAAGACCATCTACACAGAAATTGCCGTGATGTATCACTTCATTGTGGTCACCGCCATAGGTATATCTGTATCCGTCCTCGTGATATACTGCGTGGTCTGCCCATTCCCATACGCAACCGCCCATAAGCTTATCACTTGAATAAATCTGTTCCCAGTATTTTTCAGCACCGCCAGGGCCTACGCCCATAGCGTGAGCATATTCGCAAAGGAAAAATGGCTTTCTATGTGCTGAAAGACGCTTGCTTTTCTTTATTTTTTCAACGCTTTGCGGTCTTGTGTACATCTGAGAATAAACATCATAGGCAAGGCGTGGCGTGTATCTGACACCTTCATAATGAACAGGTACAGACGGACATTCCTTGTGAAGATAAGCGTAGCACTTATCCTGATTTTTCCATCCACCAGATTCATTACCGAGCGACCACATAGTAATTGACGGGTGATTTCTGTCACGCATATACATACTTTTAACTCGTTCCATATAGCGTGGCAACCATTTTTTATTGTTGCTCAACTGATTCATTCTGTAAGGGAATTCACCATAAAAGCCGTGTGTTTCAATATCAGCCTCATCAATAACATAAAGCCCGAGCAAATCGCAAAGGTTTAGCAGTATAGGGTCAGGCGGATAGTGTGAGGTTCTGACAGCGTTAATGTTCATTTTTTTCATAAGGTCTATATCATAGTACATCTCATCAGCCGTAAGAACATAGCCGTTCTTTTCGTGTGTATCGTGATGATTAACGCCCTTGAATTTAATCGGCTGACCGTTGAATAAAAATTTATCTCCCTTTATTTCTATTGAACGGAAGCCCGTATAATTTCTTATAACCTCTTTATCCTTGCCGTACCATTTAAGAGCAATATATACCTCGTAGATATTAGGAATTTCTGCACTCCATTCTTCAACCTTTAAATCATAGAAGCTGAATTTAAGGCTGTTTTGTGCACCAAGCTCCTGAGTTGCAACGATATCCTTGCCTCTTGCAACAGTTATTTTTACAGTATAATCAGCAACTCTGCCGATTATGTCAACATCAACATCAAGATTATATCCATTACTGCTCTTTTGTGTTTTTATCTGATAATCATAGATGTAAGTTCTGTCAAGCTTTGTAAGAAGAACATCTCTGAAAATGCCGTTTTCTCTGAACATATCCTGACATTCAAGATATGTTCCGTTGCACCATTTGAAAACAGTGACAATTATTTCGTTTTCACCGCTTTCAAGATACCTTGTAATATCAAATTCAGCAAGATTGTGTGAGCCTTCACTATAACCCACATGCCTTGAATTTATGTATAAATCAAAACAACTTGCAACGCCAAGAAAACTCAAAATATAGTTCTTTTCTGTATCATTTATAACTATAACCTTTCTATAAACACCAACGGGAATATCCTCGGGTATAAAAGGCGGTTTTCTCTTAAACGGATAGAGGTTGTTTATATAGACGGGTGGCTCATAGCCTGTTCTCTGCCAATCTGACGGAACATTTATAATATCCATTCTTTCTTTTTGAGAGTCAAACTGAGCAGGGAGTTTTGAGATTTTATCGTAATACTTAAACTCCCATTTACCTGAAAGCACCTTAACTATATCGCTTCTATATCTTTCCGTAAGGCAATCAGTTGCAACAAGTCTTTCAAAGTTTTCATAAGGTATGAAATAAGAACGGGGCTTTAATTTATTTTCTTCAATAACATCAAAATCCTTATAGTTTTTAAGATTGAATGTATAAATTTTAATCACCCCTCTTTGTTTTCTTCCTTCTTATTTTTAAAAATCAAAAATTTGCTGAAAAAGTAATTTATAAGTACAATAGCTACCTGAACTATCAACTTTGCAATCATTTTATTAAAGTTCAAAACAGAAACAAAAAGAAACATTCCGCCCTCGTCAACACCGAGTGAAAAAAGCCTTGCACCTATAAATGAAACAAATTCACGCACTACCGTTTTCGCTTTCCACGACTTTGATTTAAATACAAACAGCTTATTAGTAAAGAAAGCAAATAAAACAGCCGCTATCCAAGCCAGAATATTTGAAAAAAGATAGTTTTTATCTTTAAGAAAAACATCGTCTGTCAGCAGTTTGTTGCAAATGTGAAAAAACGCAAAATTAACGGCAGTTGTAAGCACGCCGAAAATTACATAGGTTATTGTTTCTCTGTTTATAATCTTTTTTAAAAGTGCTTTGAGCTTTTCCATTTTTATCCCAACCAAACAAAAGCGATAGAAAAAACTTCTTTCTTCTATCGCTTTTTATTATTCCTCAATTTTTCTTACAATAGCAATAGGTGTCTGCTCGTGTTTCTGACCTAATGGATTATCGTCAAAAATCATCTTACACATATCCTCTGTAAGTTCAGGACTTGATATACCAAGTACCTCTCTGCCTATATCGTTTGCATCCATAACAGCAACCTTACAGCCTGTGTATTCTTCCAACTGCTTTGCAACCTTATTTGGTTCAAGCGGTGCAAGCTTTGCATAATGATTGTATGGTGGCAAGGTGCAATCGCACGGACCGTCTATTGCTCTTGCTTTTGTGCCTACGATTTTATAGAAAACACCTCTTACGCCAAAAGGCTTTGTAACTGCTGAACAAGCAGCCGCAAAAAGAATTTTCGGAGCACCAACATCCTGCAAAGCAAGTTCCATTGTCCAAGGGCTACCCAAGCCTATTCCGTAAGGTGACTTGTAAACAAACTTACAAAGGAAATTTGCAAGCTTTGATGGTTTAATATCGTCAATATCAAAGGCTCTACCCTGACTTATTGCAACGATTTTTTCACTTATGAAAATCATATCGCCGTCCTGAATATAAGGCTTAACATAGGTGTCCATAATTTCATTAAGTGAATCACCTGCAACAACAACGTGGGTTTTTACAGGGTATCTTGCATATTTGCCATACTTTGTTTCAATAACAAGATTTTTGTTTTCATTAGGCTTTAATTCATTTATATCCATTAAATTTGACCTCCGAAAAAATAAGGAAAAATTATATATCTTTTTTTATTATTCAACTGTAACGCTCTTTGCAAGGTTTCTTGGCTTATCAATATCGCAATTTCTTGCTTTTGCTATATAATAGCCGAGCAACTGCATAGGTACAACTTCAAGAGAAGGCATAAATATTTCGTGAGTTGATGGTATATACAAGGTTCTGTCTGCTTCCTTTGCAACAGCATCATTACCCTCAACTGCAAGTGCAAGAACCTCTGCACCTCTTGCCTTAACCTCTCTGATATTACTTACAGTTTTATCAACCAAGCGTTCACAGCAGCAAAGACCAACAACAAAAGTACCTTTTTCTATAAGTGAAATCGTACCGTGTTTAAGTTCGCCTGCTGCATAAGCCTCAGAGTGAATATAGCTGATTTCTTTAAGTTTAAGACTTGCTTCAAGAGCAACTGCATAGTCAAGATTTCTGCCGATAAAGTAAGCGTGTTCAAGATATGCGTATCTGTTAGCAAGAGTTTCAATCTGCGGTGCAAGTTTAAGAATTTCGCTGATTTTATCTGGCAAAGCGTTAAGCTCTGAAAGAAGCTTTTTAACCTCAGCGTCACCGATTTTATTGAGCTTATTTGCAACATATATTGCAAAAAGATAAACCAAAGAAAGCTGAGTGCTGTATGCCTTTGTTGTAGCAACTGAAATTTCAGGGCCAGCCCAAGTGTAAAGCACATCGTCACTTTCTCTTGCGATACTGCTGCCAACAGTATTAACTATTGAGATAATTCTTGCACCCTTTGTCTTTGCCTCACGCAAAGCGGCAAGAGTATCAGCAGTTTCACCGCTCTGGCTGATTATAATAACCATTGAATTACTGTCAACAAGAGGGTTTCTGTATCTGAATTCAGAAGCCAAATCAATCTCAACAGGGATTGAAGTAAGCTTTTCTATAACATATTTTCCCACAACGCCTACATGATATGCAGAGCCACAAGCAAGAATATATATTCTGTTTACTTTTTTCAACTGCTCTTTTGTAAAATCAATTCCATCAAGATTTATTGAGCCGTCAGAAGCAATTCTCGGAGAAATAGTTTCAGCCAAAACATGAGGCTGTTCCATAATTTCCTTAATCATAAAATGCTCGTAGCCGCCCTTTTCAGCAGCCGCAACATCCCAAGTTACCTTTTCAACCTTCTTTGCGATTTCCTTGCCGTCCTCGTCAAAGATAGTAACCTTTTTAGGAGTAAGCAAAGCCATTTCGCCATCATCAAGCTGATATATCTTTCTTGTATGTGTAAGAATAGCAGTAATATCACTTGCTATATAATTTCCGTCAGTGCCAACGCCTATGATGAGCGGACTTGAACGGCGTACACATACAATCTGACCTGGATTTTCTTTGCAGAGAATACCAAGAGCGTATGAGCCTTCAAGTCTTGAAGCCGCCTTCTTAACAGTTGAAATAAAGTCGCCGTCATAAGAAGTTTCAAGAAGATGAGCGATAACCTCTGTATCTGTATCAGAAAGGAAGTTACAGCCCTTTTCCTTTAATTCTTCTTTTAATGTTGCATAGTTTTCTATAATACCATTATGAACAACTGCAAATAAGCCTGAGTTGCTTATATGTGGATGCGAATTTATATCTGATGGTTCGCCGTGAGTTGCCCAACGTGTGTGACCGATACCAACAGTGCCGTCTGTACCCTTCTTTGTTTTGAGTAAATCTTCAAGAACAGTAAGGCGACCTTTGCTCTTTGTAATTTCTATCTTATTATCCTTGAAATATGCAACACCTGCTGAGTCATAGCCTCTGTATTCAAGTTTTTTGAGTCCATCAACAAGAATAGGAACAGCAGGTACATTATCTCCTGTAAAGCCGATAATTCCGCACATAATCAAATCTCCTTTTCGCATTAAACAATCTGAAATGAAATCATTTCAAAAAAATATTTTACCTTATGGCATAATAATGATATTATACAACAAACTGCAATAAATTTCCACTATTAAATGAAAAAAATGCGCTTTTTATTTTATAAAAATAAGGCACTCGGGATACAACTGTATCAGAGTGCCTTTATCTTATTAAAAATTAAATTATCAGTCACTTGTGTATGGCAACAAAGCAATATGGCGAGCACGCTTGATTGCTGTTGTCAACTCACGCTGATGATATGCACAAGTACCTGTAACTCTGCGAGGCAAAATCTTTGCTCTGTCAGAAGTGAACTTGCGAAGCTTTGCTACATCTTTGTAGTCGATTGTTTCAACTTTATCAACGCAGAAAGCACAAACCTTTTTACGACCTTTTCTGTTAGGTCTTTTATCATTCTTATCGTAAGCCATGAAGCAAATCCTCCTTATAAAATTTCAACCGAATTAAAACGGCAAATCGTCTTCGGCGAGTTCTTCAAAGTCGCTGTTATTACCTGTTGCAAATGAAGCAGGCTGTTGAGCAGCGTTAGCGATGTTAGCACCAACAGATGAACCTTCGCTTTTTGAACCACAGAAAGAAACCTGACTTGCAACAATTTCTGTTGCAGTTCTTGATGCACCGGTCTTGTCCTCGTATTTACGAGTTTGAATTGAGCCTTGTACTGCAATCATCTGTCCCTTTGTAAAGTATTTACAAACGAACTCAGCAGTCTGTCTCCAAGCGACAACATTCAAGAAATCGGTCTGTTTTTCCTCACCGTTTTTTGCGTATCCACGGTCAATCGCAACTGAAAAAGATGTTACGCTTAAACCGGTAGATGTTGTACGAAGCTCTGGGTCAGCAGTAAGTCTGCCCATAATAACTGCACAATTAAGCATAATTAAAACTCCTTATTTCTTGATTACAAGTGAACGGAGAACACCATCTGTAATACCAACAATACGCTCAAGTTCAGCAGGGAACTCAGGCTCAGCAGTATAATTTACAAGATAGTAATAACCTTCTGCCTGGTCTTCGATTTCATAAGCAAGCTTACGCTTACCCCAATCGTCAACGCTTTCAACAGCACCGTTCTTTTCAATAAGAGCCTTAAACTTCTCAATGAGAGTCTGTACAGCTTCTTCACCGTTATTGAGTGAAAAAATGAACATTGTTTCATAGCTGTTTTTGTTTGCCATATTAAAAGCACCTCCTTCTGGTCTCTGGCCCCGCCTTTTTAACGGAGCAAGGATAGCGAGTTTGCCACTCGCAGAAATAGATTATATCAGTTTTAATCTGATAAGTCAACAAAAATTTACTTATATTTTAAAAAGCAAAATCAAAGAAGATTTATATTTGCTTTTTTTGCCTGTTTAAGCTGGTCTGCTCTTTTTATAGAATAGTGTTTATTATCCTTTGTGAAATTAGCACCCGTCTGCTTAAAATAGAACTTAACCTTATTATCTTCGCATTGTTTCCTTGTGTTTAAAATCCAGGAATAATCGCATTCTCTTGCATTGTCCCCCGACTCTCCGCCACAAATCACTTTCTCTATAAGTCCTGTTTTAAGATATTCAGATATATCAATTTTTTCAAGCATAGGCTCGTGAATAATATGGCGATGCTTAATAGGCAAATCAAGCAGTATAGGTATCCTCTCGTCTGCCCTTTTCTGATTTTCAGCAGTTGCACAAATGGTTATATTTTCCCAGCCGTTGCCCCAATCATCAGGCAAAGCGACTTCAAAGCGTTCTATCCTTTTGGTTATTATTACAAAGGAGAGGTCTTGGCGTTCACGCACCATATCCCATACCTCTTTACGCCATTCGTCAGCCTCTTCAATAAAGAAATCAGAGGTCATACATATATAGACATCACCGTCATCGGCTTTTATTTTATATGAGCCGTCTCTCTTTTTCTTTGTCAAATCGTAAAAGCTGCCCGTCTTTTTAATTATACTGCTGTCAACGCCCACCTGACTGTCACGCCTGAACATATAGCAGTTGGCACAGCCCTCGCTTTTTTTACGACAGCCGTGCCATACATTCCATATAACCATTATTTCCAAGAAGAATTAAGCTGAACCGTTCTATTGAAAACGAGCTTGTCCTCTGTTGAATCAGGGTCAACGCAATAATAACCCTGACGCATAAACTGAAAAACATCACCAGGCTTTGCATTTTTCAAGCCGCCCTCGATATAACATTCAGAAAGCACTTCAAGTGAGTTAGGATTAAGGTTTTCTTCAAAGCTTCCGCTTGTTTCATCTGACGGATTTTCAACATTGAAAAGTCTGTCATAATTTCTTATTTCAGCCTTTATGTTGTCTGCCGCACTTACCCAATGGAGAGTGCCTCTTACCTTTCTTCCGTCAGGTGTTTCACCGCCCTTGCTTTCAGGGTCATAGGTGCAGTGAAGGCAGGTAACCTTGCCGTTTTCGTCTGTTTCATAGCTGTTGCAGGTAATATAATAAGCACTTTTAAGTCTTACTTCGTTACCTGGATATAATCTGAAATATTTTTTAACAGGCTCAATCATAAAGTCGTTCTGTTCAACATAAAGTTCCTTTGAAAAAATAACCTTGCGTGTGCCAAGCTCTGGCTTATCAGGATGAACAGCAACTTCGATTTCCTCTGTCTGTCCCTCAGGATAGTTATCAATAACAACCTTTAACGGTTCAAGAACTGCCATAGCACGAGGTGCGTTTGCGTTGAGGTTATCACGGACACAAGCTTCAAGCAAGCCGTAGTCAACAACGCTGTAAGCCTTGCTTACGCCTATTCTGTCACAGAAATCTCTTATTGCAGCAGCAGGATAGCCTCTTCTTCTCATACCGCTTATAGAAGCCATACGAGGGTCGTCCCAGCCCTTTAATATTTTATCTTCAACTAATTTGAGACATTTACGCTTTGATGTAAGGCAATAGTTGAGATTAAGTCTTGCAAACTCAATCTGACGAGGCGGCTCGTCAACTATACCGAGTTCTTTTAAGAACCAATTATAAAGAGGTCTGTGGTTTTCAAATTCAAGTGAGCAAAGAGAATGTGTTACGCCCTCTTTTGCGTCTGAAAGAGGATGAGCAAAGTCATACATAGGATAAACGCACCACTTATCGCCTGTTCTATGGTGACTTACATGAGCAATTCTGTAAATAACAGGGTCACGCATATTGAGGTTAGGTGAAGCCATATCAATTTTTGCTCTTAAAACCTTTGCACCGTTTTCAAACTCACCGTCTGTCATACGCTGGAAAAGGTCAAGATTTTCTTCAATAGAGCGATTTTTATAAGGGCTTTCCTTGCCAGGGTGAGTTAAATCGCCTCTGTATTCTCTTATTTCGTCGGCTGAAAGGTCGTCAACATAAGCCTTACCCATTTTTATAAGCTTAACTGCACATTCATAGATAAAATCAAAATAGTCAGAAGCATAGTAAACATTGTCCCAATTAAAGCCGAGCCATTTAATATCCTGCATAATGCTGTCAGTATATTCAACATCTTCCTTTACAGGATTTGTGTCGTCAAGGCGAAGATTACATTTTCCGTTATATTTCATCGCTGTTGTAAAGTTAATGCAAATAGCCTTTGCGTGACCTATATGCAAATAACCGTTTGGTTCAGGCGGGAAACGAGTCTGAATTCTTTTATAAACGCCGTCCTCTAAATCCTTATCAATAAAATCGTGAATAAAGTTAGAGGCAGATTTGTTTTCAAGTTCTTCCATTTTTCTTCTCTCCTTAATTTTTATAGAAATCTAACGCATTATTTAATCTTTTAACAACTTCGTCCTTGCCGATAAGTTGCATTATTGAGTGCAAGTCTGGTGTGTTTCTTCTTGAAGTTACGGCAATTCTTATAACCGTTGAAACATCGCCAACATGTCCCTTGTAAGCCTCAGGATTTGCCTTATATTCTTTAACATTAGGCGTATAGCCCAAAGGCTCGCACATATTCTTCATTCTATTGAACCAAGCGTCTTTGTCCTCACTGTAATCATACTCTTTTATATATTGTTCAAGTATTTCAACAGCATTCTGCTTTGTAAGATTTTCAGGCAGTTCGTAGCAAGGCTTATAAAGTTCTGAATAGAAATACTCAACATATTCCTTTATCTCGCTCCACTTTGCAATATCCTTACGAGGCTTTGCAGTACCTCTGTCTATTGAGAAGATACCCTTTGCAAAAGCTTCGTCCTTGCTCAAAAGAGCATAAAGTTCTTCATCATATTCCTTTGCCCATTCAAGAGCCTTTGAGTAAACCTCTTGTGCTGTCATAAGAGAAATAACATTTTTGCTTACATCGTTAAGCTTTATCAAATCAAACAAAGCTCCGCTTGTGCTCATCTTTTTAAGATTAAAAGGAAATTCGCTTTGTGGTGCTGTTTTGTTTGCTTTTCGCCAATCCTCAAAGTTTGAGTTTGCAAGAGTGAGAAGATACTCTATAACGCTTTCCTTTGGATAGCCCTGCTCAATATAATAAGAAACAGCAGCCTCAGGGTCTTTACGCTTTGATAATTTTCTTTTACCACCGTTTTCCTCTTTCATTATCGGTGCTATATGTGCATATTTAGGCACCTTAAAACCGCAGGTTTTGAAAAGCTGAATATGGAGAGGAACGGAAGCTATCCATTCATCACCTCTTATAACATGAGTTGTACGCATAAGATGGTCGTCAACAGCGTGTGCAAAATGATAGGTTGGTATTCCGTCGGTTTTAAGCAAAACAACATCAATGTTATTTTCAGGCATTTCAATTTTACCTTTAATCAAATCATCAAAAGAAATTCTCTTGTTTTCGTCACCCATTGAACGAAGACGGAGAACATAAGGCAAACCAGCTTCAAGTTTTTCTTTCTGCTGTTCAAAGGTGAGATTTCTGCATTTAGCATATTCTCCGTAATAGCCTTTGTTGACATTTAATTCTTCCTGCTTTTCACGAAGTTCGTTGAGCTCATCCTCCGTACAAAAGCAAGGGTAAGCAAGACCTTGTTCAACAAGTCTTTTTGCAAAGCTCTGATAAATTTCTTTTCTATGGCTCTGCTGATAAGGACCATATTCGCCCTTTTCTTCATTGAAAGCGATAACGCCCTCGTCTATTTCAATACCGAAAGCATTAAGACCTTTTATAATTTCAGTAACGCCGTCTGTTATTTCACGCTTTTTGTCTGTATCTTCAATACGCAGAATAAAAGCACCGTCAGTAGTTGAAGCGTTAAGCCTTGCAATCATAGCGGCAAAAAGTCCGCCAATATGTAGAAAGCCTGTCGGACTTGGTGCAAATCTTGTAACTCTTGCACCTTCCTTTAAATTCCTTGCAGGATATATTTTTTCATAATCCTCAGGAGTTTTATCAATATTGCCGAACAATAATTCAGCAAGCTGTTGATTTTCATTCATCAGAAAAATCTCCTTTTAAAAATAGATACATAGTCTATTATCGCAGAAAATTCATAATCTATCAACCTAAAAAATGAATTTTTTTTATTTTTTTCTTACTATGTTAAAAATTAACATAATCTCTTTTTATGTTTTGATATTATTGTTATTGCAAACAATTACAACAAAAATTGCTTGAAGTCTGTTTTTTTAAGTGATATACTTTACATTTGTGAAATATTAAAATCGATAAAAGGATTGATATTAGTGGAAGAAAAAAGAAACGATGTCAGAAATGTTGCTATAATTGCCCACGTTGACCACGGTAAAACAACACTTGTTGATGAAATGCTCAAACAGAGTGGTACATTCCGTTCAAACGAACAGGTTGAAGACAGAGTTATGGACTCAAACGACTTGGAGCGTGAGCGTGGCATAACAATTCTTTCAAAGAATACATCTATACATTATAAGGATACAAAGATAAACATAGTTGACACTCCCGGTCACGCTGATTTCGGCGGTGAGGTTGAGCGTATTCTTCTTATGGTTGACGGCGTTCTTCTTTTGGTTGATGCTTTTGAGGGCTGTATGCCTCAGACAAGATTCGTTTTGAAAAAAGCACTTAATCTTCATAAAAAGGTTGTTGTTGTTGTAAATAAAATCGACCGTGAGGGTGCAAGACCTGCCGAGGTTATCGACGAAGTTCTTGACTTGTTCATTGAGCTTGGTGCTGATGATGACCAGCTTGAATTCCCTGTTGTCTATGCTTCTGCAAGAGAGGGCTATTCTTCACTTTCACCTGACGACCGTTCAGGCGATATGCGTCCTTTGCTCGACTCTATTCTTGAAAATATAGATCCACCATTCGGCGATTGTGACGCACCTTTACAGGTTCTCTTTTCAAGCCTTGACTATGATGACTATGTTGGCAGAATAGGCGTAGGCAGAGTTGAAAGAGGTACTATCAAAGAGGGACAGCAGGTTGTTCTTTGCAAAACTGACGGCTCAACAGAAAATGTTAAGGTTTCAAGACTTTATCAGTTTGAGGGCTTAAAAAGAGTTGAGGTTGAAAGTGCAAAGGTCGGCGACCTTATCTGCGTTTCAGGTATTACAGATATAAACATAGGTGAAACAGCTTGCTCACCAGATTGTGTTGAGCCTTTGCCTTTCATAAAAATAGATGAACCTACAATTTCAATGAACTTCATAGTAAACAACAGTCCGTTTGCAGGTCAGGAAGGCAAATTTGTCACTTCCCGTAATTTGCGTGACAGACTTTTCAAAGAGGTTGAAACAAATGTTAGTATGCGTGTTGAGGAAACAGATACAACAGATTGCTTCAAGGTTTCAGGCAGAGGCGAGCTTCACCTTTCAATATTGATTGAAACAATGCGTCGTCAGGGCTATGAATTCCAAGTTTCAAGACCAAAGGTTATCTTCAAGGAAGAAAACGGCAAAACCTTGGAGCCTATGGAATTGCTTATAGTTGAAGTTCCAGAACAGTATGTTGGTCCTGTTATGGAAAAAATCGGCTCACGCAAGGGCGAATTACAGAATATGGGTACTCGTGACGGCGGTTCAACTCACCTTGAATTCAAGATACCATCAAGAGGTCTTATCGGCTACCGTTCAGAGTTTATGACAGACACAAACGGTAACGGCATTATGAATCAGGTCTTTGCAGGCTATGAAGAATACAAAGGCGATATTCAGACAAGAGAGCGTGGCTCAATCGTTGTTCACGAAACAGGCGAATCAACAGGCTACGGCTTGTTCAATACACAAGACAGAGGCAGACTTTTCATAGGTCCTGGCGTTCCTGTCTATGAGGGTATGATTGTCGGCGAATGTGCAAAGAACGAAGATATTGTTTGTAATGTTTGCAAGAAAAAGCAGATGACAAACACCCGTGCAGCAGGCTCTGATGATGCACTCCGCCTTGTTCCGCCTACAACATTAAGCCTTGAACAGTCAATGGAATTTATCGGTGATGATGAACTTCTTGAAATCACACCTGAAAATATCCGTTTGAGAAAAACAATTCTTTCAAAAGAACAGAGAATGAAACAGTTACATAAAAAAGCATAACAAAAAAACTTCCTTTGATTTAATCAGAGGAAGCTTTTTTTATTTCTTATTTTAGTATTTTGTTTTGCTTTTCTTATAAAATTCCCAAGTCTTTAATAATACTTTCCTTGTCTTTTACGCCTATACTTCTTGCCTTTTCTTTGCCGTTTTCAAAAAGTATCAGGCAAGGAATTGAGTTTATGTCATAATTTTGAGCCAGCAAGCTTTCTTCATCAATATTAACGCAAAAAACTTTAAGACTGCTTTTTTCTTCGGCTATTGCCTCTACTGTCGGTCTTAACATACGGCAGGGTGCACACCAGTCAGCATAGAAATCAACTAAAACAAGGCTTTGACTTTTAAGCACCTCATCGCTGAATTTAACAGAATTGATTTTTTCAACAGACATTATAATACCCCTTTCTTTTTATTATTGTTCTCTGCTTTTTTAATTATTTCACTCTATAATAGCAAATATTCTTGCCTTTACCCTCTCGTTTAATTTCACCAGCCTCAACAAGTTTACGAATTGCACCCTCAATGGAACTTAATGAAAGTGATGGGCAAAGCTCTCTTATATCCTGCTTTGTAAATCTGCCGATTTTCATCATCGTAGCTTTTCTTACAACATCAAGTGCAGGCAGTTTTTCTTCTACAAGCTCAAAGCGTTCCTGAAAATCCTTATAAGCAGAAAGAATTGTACCGAGCAAATATTTTATAAAGAGCACCTTATCCTCTTTGCCCTCGTACCAACCGATTTGTGCCTTACCAAGTACATCATAATATAAATCCTTGTTCTTTGAAATTTTTGCTTCAAGCGAAATATATTTTCCAACATAAAATCCACTACGATATAAGAGCAGAGCAGTAAGCAGTCTGCTCATTCTTCCGTTTCCATCATTAAACGGGTGAATACAAAGAAAATCGTGAATAAAAATAGGGATAGCAATAAGTGGCTCAACTTCCATATTTCCTATAACACGATTATATTCCTCGCAGATTTTATCAAGTGCCTCGGGCGTTTCAAACGGACTCAAAGGAGTAAACAAGGTTTCAGTATGTCCGTCAGGATAAGTTGCAGTTATATAATTTTGCACATTCTTCGTTTTACCAGCCATTGGGTTATTCATATGACCATACATAATCTTGTGAAGTTGAAGAATGTAATTTTGCGTAATCGGAATAGCATCAAAATTTTCGTGAATTACAGAAAGAGCATCACGGTATCCGGCAATTTCCTGTTCGTTTCTGTTTTTTGGTGCTGTCTTTTCTTCAACCAACTGACGAATACGAGTATCGGTTGTAACAATGCCCTCAATAGCGTTTGACGCTTCCGTACTCTGCACCTTTGCAATTTCAACAAGCTTTTCTAATTCTGCGGGGCGTTGCTTCAAATACAACTCCTGCTTTCCTGCTTCCTTATAGATAGCAGCAATTAACCCAAGCACTTGGGAATCCCATTTTTGATTTTTAATTTCAGAGTAATTAAAGTTTCTCATAACCTCACCTCTGTTATTATTCCCTTAAAATATAGCATATATTAAGGGAATAATCAAGAGATTAAGGGAATATTCCCTTATCTTATCATTTTGAAAACTTAATCTCTCCGTGTTCTTTTTCATATTTTTCAATACAATCACGAATCAATATAAGTATTTGACTGTTTGCCGACCTGCCCTCATAATCTGCAACAAAGTGCAATTTATCAAGCATTTCATTGTCAATTCTTATTGATAAACTTTTAATAGCCATAAAATAACCTCACATTATATTTATTATGGCTTTATTTTAGTGTTATTATGTGATAAAATTCATAATATAGGCACATTATGAGCTTAAAATATATCTAAAAGAGGTTAGTAATATGGAAAAGGCTTGTTGCGGTTTCGGGCATAGAGATATTTTTGAAAACATAGATAAAGAGTTAGATGAAGCCATTTGCTACGCCATAGAGCAGGGGTGTTCAATATTCTATACGGGTGCTATGGGCGAATTTGACTATAAATTTTCCTTGGCTGTAAACAGACAGAAAAAGCTTTCCACTCATATAAAGCTATTTTGCGTTAAGCCCTACCTTACAAGCGATATAAATAAATTTCCCGAAAGATATGAACTTTATGATGAAGTTTTTATCCCCTCTGGCTTTGAAAACTGCCACTATAAGCAAATAATAACAAAACGAAACAAGTGGATAATTGACAACAGCGATATTGCAATTTTTTATGTTACCCGCTCCTTTGGCGGTGCTTTTGAGGCTTTGAAATACGCAAAGAAAAATAACAAAAATATAAAAATGCTATAAAAAAAGACCTTACTTAAAAAGTAAGGTCTTTTAAATTATTGACTTCAAGTGCTAATGCCAACAAGGTTCTGATTTGCGGTGAGCAAGTCAGGTTCTTATTTTTCTGCTCTTCTTTTAAGCCTTGGCAAAATCGTTTCGTGATACAAAATTACGAATATCGCCGCAAACGGTATAGCAAAAATTATTCCCCAAATTCCTGCAACCTTTCCGCCGAGTATAATCAATATCAAGGTCCATACGCCAGGTATTCCGAGCGAACCGCTGAACAGCCTCGGCTTTATTATCATTCCATCCATCGCTTGAAGAATAATCGCAAAAATCAAGAAAAACAGAGCGTTTATAGGTCTGTCTAAAACGAGGAAGAACACGCCCATAACTTCGCCGATTATAGGTCCAAAGGTTGGTATTATATTAGTTATCGCAACAATCAATGCAATAAGAGGTGCATAAGGCGCTTTGATAATTAACAGGAAAATAAGAGTGGCTATTCCGACAATAAGTGCATCAAGAAGTGTGCAGCCTACATATCTTATGAATATCTTGTGACAACGGAGCAACAATTCATTGTTTTTCTTTCTGCGTTCAGCTTTGAAAATTGCTGCCCTTATGTTTGAAACAAATCTGATAAGAGTTTTCTTTGTAACAAGGAAGCAGAAGCCAAAAAGAATTCCGATAAAAAAATTACCTATGCTTGTTCCAACATCGCCAACAGTAGTAATAATAGTCTTACTGTTGTTTTTAAGGAAATCAACGCCCTTGTCCATACTGTTATCTATAATATTTGAAAGATTTTCAAGGTCGATACTAAGGTTAAATCTTTCAGCAAAAATTGTTGCTTTATCAAGTAACTCTTCAAGCTTATGCGTATATATAGGCCAATTGTTCACAAGCTTTGTAACACTCTTAATAAGTGAGGGTATCAATGCAACAAGCAACAAGGTCAAAACAAGCAAAAAGCAAATCGCACATAATGTAACTGCCATTATGTGACGGCTTGATTCTTTTTTCATTTTTTTGAAAACCTTTTTTTCAAAAAATGAAACTATCGGATTTAAAAGATATGCAAAAATAAGACCGATTATTATCGGAGAAATAAGATGCAAAAATGATTTGAATGCGTTTGAAAAAATCGAAAAATTACTTAAAAATAAATAAAGCGTTACTGCACAACACGCCGCAAAGGTATAAGCAAACCATTGTTTTTCTAAAAGCAGTTTAAACTTTTTCATATATTCACCCCGTAAGCAGAATATTTTTTAATGATAATATTAGAAAAATTTCCTCAATACATTTTGATTATACTTTATTATGCCCCTTTTTGCAATAATCAGATTTAATCATAAATTATTTTATGAAATAAAAACTTGACAAATCAAATTCAAGTGATATAATATGTTTAACAGTTTAATACGCTAAACCGTCGAGGCGGAGATAACGGCAGGATACGAATTCACAGAGAGCCCCGTTGCTGGAAAGGGGTAATAAACGGCTTGTCAAATGGACCGCTGAGGGTGCGATGAAAGGCTTTTGCCGAGTATCTCGCAACGCAAGACCTGCGTGAGTGGTCGGAGATATGATGGTATCTCGCAGAGAGTATAAGGTTTTCCTTATAAATCAGGGTGGCACCGCTAATTGATTTTAGTCCCTGACAGTCTTTTTTAGGACTGTCAGGGTTTTTTATTTTTTTGAAAGGTGGTCGGTAAAATGAAAATCAAGCCAAGCATTGAAGAAGCAAAAAAATATTCAGATGATTATACTATTATCCCTCTTTCCTTTGAAATGGTGATGAATTACACACCGATAGGAATTATCAAGAAAATTAGTAGGATATCATCGCACTGTTTTATGCTGGAATCAAAAGAAGATAAAAAGCAAACGGGACGATATACCTTTATCGGCTTTGACCCAAAGGCTGAAATAAGCTGTAAGGACTATGCTTTGAAAATCGTCAACGGTAATGAAGAAAAAAATCTCAAAGCAAATCCAAAGCCATATATAAAAGAACTTATGGAGCAGTATAAAACGCCAAAATTAAGCTATCTTCCTAATTTTACGGGCGGACTTGTCGGCTACTTCGGATACGACTATGTTAAATATTCTGAGCCTGAGCTTGAACTCAAAGCAAACGACGACGGCGATTTCAAGGATATTGATTTAATGCTCTTTGATAAGCTTATCGCCTTTGACCACTATGAAGAAAAGATTATCATTATAGTAAATATAAAAACAGACCGCCTCGAAGAAAATTATAAAAAAGGCGTTGAGGAAATTGAAAAAATAAAAAATATCATTGATAACTCCCCTTTAATCGAGCCGAAAGCACCTGTTATTACAGGCGATTTTAAGCCACTTTTTGACGAAAAGGAATATTCTTCAATGGTGACCAAGGCAAAGGATTATATCAAAGAGGGCGATATTTTTCAGGTGGTGCTTTCAAACCGACTTGAAGCAAAAATGGACGGTTCACTCTTAAAGGCTTACGAAATTCTCCGTACTATGAACCCTTCACCGTATATGTTCTATTTTCTTTCAGAGGATATAGAAATTGCTGGTGCTTCACCCGAAACGCTCGTCAAACTTGAAGATAAAACCTTATCTACCTTCCCTCTTGCAGGTACAAGACCAAGAGGTGAAACGGCAGAAGAAGACAAAGCACTTGAAGAGTCTTTACTTGCAGATGAAAAAGAACTTGCCGAACACAATATGCTTGTCGATTTAGGCAGAAATGATTTAGGTAAAATCAGCGAATTCGGCTCTGTCAAGGTTGCCGATTATCATAAAATTCTCCGCTTTTCTCATGTTATGCACATCGGCTCAACGGTAAAATCAACTATAAGAAACGATAAAAACGCTCTTGATGCAGTTGACGCTGTTCTTCCAGCAGGCACTCTTTCTGGTGCTCCAAAGATAAGAGCAATAGAGATTATAGACGAACTTGAAAACAACAAAAGAGGTATCTATGGCGGTGCAATAGGCTATATTGACTTTACGGGCAATCTTGATATTTGTATAGCTATCCGTCTTGCCTACAAGAAAAACGGCAAGGTTTACATTCGTTCTGGTGCAGGAATAGTTGCAGACTCAAACCCTCAGAAAGAACATCAGGAATGTATCAACAAGGCAAAGGCTGTTGTTAATGCTATCCATCTTGCTTCAAATAAGGAGGAATAAAATGGTTCTGTTGATTGATAATTACGATTCATTTTCATATAATCTTTATCAAATGGTCGGTGCAATAACTCCCGATATTAAGGTTATAAGAAACGATGAAATGACTCTTGAAGAAATAAAAAAGCTTGCTCCCGAATATATTATACTTTCACCAGGTCCAAAAAGACCTGATGATGCAGGCGTTTGCCTTTCCGTTGCGAAAGAGCTTGGCGACGATTGCAAGATTTTAGGCGTATGCTTGGGGCATCAATCAATCTGTCAGGCTTACGGTGCAAAAATCACCTACGCTAAAAGGCTTATGCACGGCAAACAAAGCGTTTGTGATGTTGATAACAGCGATTTGCTTTTTAAAGGGCTTGACAGCAAAATTACAGTTGCAAGATACCATTCTCTTGCCGCCGATGAAAGCACAATGCCAGATTGTCTTACCGTCACTGCAAAAACTCAGGACGGCGAAATAATGGCAGTCAAGCACAAAACAAAAAATATATGGGGCGTACAGTTTCACCCTGAATCAATAATGACTCCCGACGGTCAGACTATAATCAAAAATTTTTTAGGAGGCAAATAAAATGATTACAGATTTACTCTCAAAGGTTGCGGCAAAACAAAATTTATCCTATGACGAAGCAAAGCAGGCAATTGATGAAATTATGAGCGGCGGTACTTCCCCTGAAATTATATCTGCTTTTTTAACCGCACTTGCTATGAAAGGTGAAACAGAGGACGAAATCGCTGGTGCTGCCGACGGTATGCGTTCAAAGGCTCTCCCTTTCAAAATAAACGGCAACGCACTTGACATCGTTGGAACAGGCGGAGATAAATCAAATTCCTTTAATATTTCAACCACCTCTGCATTAGTTGCAGCGGCGGCAGGCGTAAAAATAGCAAAGCACGGCAACAGAGCCGCTTCGTCAAAAAGCGGTACAGCCGATTGCCTTGAACAGCTTGGTGTTAAAATCGACTGTGCACCCGAATTGATGCAAAAGAGCCTTGAAGAAAATAATATTGCTTTCTTCTTCGCACAAAAATATCACAATGCTATGAAATATGTTGCCCCTGTCAGAAAACAGCTCGGTATCAGAACAGTTTTCAATATCCTTGGCCCTCTTACAAATCCTGGTAAGGTTTGCCAGATGGTGCTCGGTGTTTTCAGTGAGAAATATGTTGAAAAAATCGCAAATGCACTTGTAAAGCTTGGTGTTACAGATGCACTTGTAGTTTATGGCGTTGATGGTCTTGATGAAATTTCTGCTTGCGGTAAAACAATAATAGCAGAGGTGAGAAACTGAAAAATAAATAAAGATGAAATTTCTCCCGAAAGTTTCGGCTTAAAGACCTGCACAAAGGCTGACCTTCTCGGAGGCACTCCAAAGGAAAATGCTCAAATAACACTCAACATTATCAGCGGCAAGGGTACTGACGCTCAAAATACAGCTGTTACATTAAACGCAGGTGCTTGTATATATGTTGCAAAGGCTGGCATAAGCCTTGAAGATGCAATAAACGAAGCAAAAGAGATAATCAGTGACGGCAAAGCACTTGAAACATTGAATAAATTTATTGAGGTTACAAATGAATAACATACTTTTTGAAATTGCTTCAAACACAAAAAAGCGTTATGAAGAAATAATAAAAAAAAGACCGTTATCTGAAATAAAAAGTCAGGCTCTCTCTTTACCAAAGGGTGATTTTGAGTTTGAAAAGGCATTGAAAAAGGACGGCTTATCATTTATCTGCGAAGTAAAAAAAGCCTCTCCTTCAAAGGGCTTAATCGCCCCTGATTTCCCTTATCTTAAAATAGCAAAGGAATATGAAAAGGCTGGTGCAAGTGCTATCTCCTGCCTTACAGAGCCTAAATGGTTTCTCGGCAGTGATGAATATTTGAAAGAAATTTGCAAGAGCGTAAACATTCCTGTTTTAAGAAAAGATTTTACAATAAGTGATTATCAGATTTACGAGGCAAAGCTTCTCGGTGCAAAAGCGGTACTTTTGATATGTTCTCTGCTCGACGAACAAACAATAAAAGAATATATCGCTGTTTGTGACAGCCTTGGTATATCTGCACTTGTTGAAGCACACGACGAAAACGAAGTAAAAGCTGCACTCGGAGCAGGTGCAAGAATTATCGGTGTAAACAACCGCAATTTAAAGGATTTCAGCGTTGATGTCAAGAACTCAACACGCTATCGTCAAATGATACCCGAAAATATCGTCTTTGTTTCTGAAAGCGGAATAGAAACGCACAGCGATATTGAGGTGCTTTTAAGCAACAAAACAAATGCCGTACTAATCGGAGAAACGCTTATGCGTGCCGATAACAAAAAGGCAAAATTAGAGGAGCTGCTTTATGGCTAAAATCAAAATCTGCGGAATGAAGCGAAGCGAAGATATTGACTTTGCAAATAAATTGAATCCCGATTTTATCGGCTTCATTTTAAGCGATGGCTTCAAAAGAAGCATTAAGCCGTCTATTGCGTCAGAGTTAGCAGTTAAACTAAACAGCAGTATAAAGGTTGTCGGTGTTTTCGTAAATGAACCTATTGAAAATACTGAGCTTGATTTTATTGATATTATTCAGTTACACGGCAACGAGTCGCCTGAATACTGCTCAAAAATCAGCAAGCCTTTAATCAAGGCCTTAACGGCAGAAAGCTTTGAACGCATTGAAGAATACGAGCCTTATGTTGATTATTTTCTATTTGACAGCGGTTGCGGAACGGGTAAGGTTTTTGACTGGTCACTTATTCCAAAAACCAAAAAGCCGTTTTTTCTTGCAGGCGGATTATCTGCTGAAAATTTAGCACAGGCAATAGACAAAATTCAGCCCTATTCAATAGATGTTTCTTCATCTGTTGAAACGGACGGAAAAAAAGATTTCAACAAAATGAAAGATGTTATAAACATAGTTAGGAGCAAAAACAATGGCTAACGGAAGATATGGCATTCACGGTGGACAATATATCCCCGAAACTCTTATGAATGAAATAATAAAGCTTGAAAAGGCTTACGAATTTTACAAAAACGACCCTGATTTTAATGCAGAGCTTGATAAGCTTTTCAAGGAATATGCTGGCAGACCGTCACTTCTTTATTATGCTGAAAATATGACAAAGGATTTAGGCGGAGCAAAAATCTATTTTAAGCGTGAGGACTTGAATCACACAGGTGCACATAAAATCAACAATGTTCTTGGTCAATGCCTGCTTGCAAAAAAAATGGGCAAAACAAGAGTTATTGCTGAAACAGGTGCAGGGCAGCACGGCGTTGCAACTGCAACCGCCGCCGCTCTTATGGGCTTGGAATGTGAAATATATATGGGCAAGCTTGATACAGAGCGTCAGGCACTCAACTGTTACCGTATGGAATTGCTCGGTGCAAAGGTACACCCTGTAACTACGGGTACTATGACTTTAAAGGATGCCGTAAATGATGCTTTCAGAGAATGGGTATCAAGAGTTGACGATACTCTTTATGTTCTTGGTTCAGTTATGGGACCTCACCCCTACCCTATGATTGTGCGTGATTTTCAGAGTGTAATAAGCAAGGAAGCACGCCAGCAGATACTTGAAATTGAGGGCAAACTTCCAAGTGCAGTTATGGCTTGTGTTGGCGGTGGCTCTAATGCAATAGGTATGTTCTATAATTTTATAAATGATAAAGATGTCAGACTTATCGGTTGTGAAGCGGCTGGCAAGGGCGTAGATACCGATAAAACTGCCGCAACAATGGCAACAGGAACTCTCGGCGTATTCCACGGAATGAAATCATATTTCTGCCAGAATGAATATGGTCAGATTGCACCTGTATATTCAATTTCAGCAGGACTTGACTATCCTGGCGTTGGTCCTGAACACGCATATCTCAAAGATATAGGCAGGGCTGAATATGTACCCGTAACTGATGATGAAGCAGTTGAAGCCTTTGAGTATATTGCAAAAACCGAGGGCATTATATGTGCTATTGAATCTGCACACGCAGTCGCTCATCTTATGAAAATCGCTCCTAAAATGGATAAAAACGATATTATAATTTGCTGTCTTTCAGGCAGAGGCGATAAAGATGTTGCCGCTATTGCAAGATACAGGGGGTATAATATAAATGAATAAAATATCAGATGCATTTAATCACGGGAAAGCCTTTATCGGCTTTATTACCGCAGGCGACCCCGACCTTGAAACAACAAAGAAAATTATAAAAAGTATGGCACAAGGCGGTTGCGACCTTGTAGAAATCGGCATACCTTTTTCTGATCCTATCGCCGAGGGTGAGGTTATTCAGAACGCAAATATCAGAGCCTTGAAAAACAATGTTACAACTGATGATGTTTTCGATATGACAAAGGAAATATCAAAGGAAATTGATATTCCTATGGTCTATATGACTTATCTTAATGTTCTTTTCAGGTACGGCTATGAAAAATTCCTCAAAAATGCACACGATTGCGGAATTTCTGGTGTAATCATTCCTGATATGCCATACGAAGAAAAAGGCGAGCTTCAAAGCATAGCAAAGCAATACGGCATTGAGGTTGTATCCTTAATCGCACCGACAAGCGAACAGAGAATAAAGGTAATTGCAAAAGAAGCCGAGGGCTTTATCTACGCTGTATCATCTCTTGGCGTAACGGGCGAAAGAAGCGAAATCAAAACAGACCTTGCTTCAATCACAAAGGCTATAAAGGAAGTTACCGATATTCCCGTTGCGATAGGCTTCGGCATCAACACGCCCGAGCAGGCAAAAAAATATTCCGCCATTTCAGACGGAATTATTATCGGTTCAGCCATTGTACGCATTGTAGCAGAGCACGGAAAGGCTGCACCTGAATATGTTTACAAATATGTGAAATCAATTAAAGATGCAATAAAATAAAGAGGAATAAAACTATGATAAAAGTTGAAGTAAAATATATTATAAAGTCAGGTCAAAGAGATAATTTCTATAATGCAGTTATTCAGCAGGGTATTGATAAAGCCTCAAAAAGTGAAGAAGGAAACATAAAATATGCTTTTGAAATACCTGAAAACGAAAATGATATAATCTATCTTCACGAAATATGGAAGGATGATAACGCTGTTTTGTCACATTCCAACTCAGAGCATTATAAAGCCCTCTCCTTGCTAAAAAGCGAATTCGTTGTTGATACAATTATTGAGAAAAAAATTATAGAGGGATAAACACTAAAAAAGACCTTACTCAAAGAGTAAGGTCTTTCTGGTCGAGGCGACTATTTAAGCCGTTTTTGAATTTGATTATTGCTTATCTTTTATTATTAAAAGACACAATAAGTTATTTTGCTTGATTGTTCGGTTAAAATAGCATATAATATTAGCAAAGATTCAGGAGTGATATTATGAGCCCAATAAATGAAAAAGCCATAAAAAATGCAACCGCTTCCCTTGAAATGGAGGGTTTTGTTGTTCTGCCTGAATACAAAAAGCTTTGCGAAAAACTACTCGATAAAGAAATCACAATGGCGGAATATATATCTGCTGTAAAATCAATGCAAGGAATCAATGCATAATGGGTTACATTATTGACGCACTAACTGAGGATTGTTACGAAGGCACTTCCTGTCTGATAAACAAACTCGGCATAAAAGATGATAAAAAGTTAAAAGAGTTTGAAGCGGCGGTCACCTTTGCAAAAGCCAGTGAGATAGAAACAAAACCAATTGCAAATTCTTTTGACAGTGAGCATTATAAAGCAATTCACAAGTTCCTTTTTTAAGATATTTATGATTGGGCTGGTGAATACCGTACAATCAATATGAGCAAGAAAGGCACAAACTTTGCACAAGCTAATAAAATTGCACAATTAATGGAAGCCTGCTTCAAAAGGCTGAAAGATAACGATTGTTTCAGAAATAATACTTTTGAGGAATTTGTTACAAATGTAGTTGACTTTTATCAGGTTACAAATATGATTCACCCATTCAGAGAAGGTAACGGCAGAACACAACGCTTGTTTATTGCACAGCTAATACGCCACAATGGTTATGATATAAACTTTGCAGATATCGACGGCAACGAACTTATGATTGCAACAATACAGGCGGCAAACGGAGTTAAAGATAATCTTGTCCAAATCTTCAAAGAAAGCATAAAATAGATAATGCGGAGCATAAGCTCCGCGTTTTTTTTGCTTAAAAATAATATAAAGTAATAAAAAATTTGAACAAAATAAGGGTTAAAGCAATTTTATAAATAAACAAGAAGAAATGGTCGAGGCGACTTTTTTCATCCACGCAGAAAAACAGTCCACTGGACTGTTTTTAACAACTTTGCCTTGCTTTCGCAATTCACTCGTTGTACTGCTTTTTCAAGTCCTGTCGCTTTTGATTATAAAAAAAGACCTTACTCTTTGAGTAAGGTCTTTCTGGCAAAGTTATAATGAAATAATACGAAACAGGGGGTTACGTTTTTAATCCTATCTCGCTTTTTTATGAGTGCGCATTATCGTAAAGCTCTTGTATGTCCTTCGGTAATTTGTCGGGCAGCATTGCGCTGATGCCGTCTTCATTTCCGTCTTTGATTGCTGTTTCATAGTACCAGCATTTGAACTTAACCATATCGAGCATTTTTTTAAGGTTAGCAATTTCAGCTTCAATTACTTCGCGCCTTGCTTCAAAAAGTTCCCTGCGTTTTTCATAGGTTTCTGCGCCCTGCATTGCCCAATCCATAAACTGTTTGATATCCTTGATTTCAAGTCCGCTTGCTTTCAGACATTCAATTACGCGGAGCGCCTCCACCTCGTTTTCGCTGAACTTGCGAATACCCGACTGGCGCTGCATTTGCGGGAACAGTCCTTCCATGTCGTAGTATCTGAGTGTAGAAATAGGAAGGTTAAACATCTCCGAAATCTGACCGATTGTATACATATTTTCACTCTTTTCAAAAAAATACTTGACCTAAAGTCAGGTTTATGTATTACAATGTAATTATAGCACACAGATATTTCAATTTCAATGCCGAAAAGGAGATTCATTATGTTGAAAGCAGAACAGTTGAATTTAGTAAATGAATGGGATAAAACCTTCCCGAAAAGCGATAAGGTTGAGCATTCAAAAATAACCTTCGTCAACAGATATGGCATTACTCTTGCCGCAGATATGTATGTACCGAAAGGTGCAGAGGGTAAACTTCCTGCCATTGCGGTCAGCGGTCCGTTCGGTGCGGTTAAGGAACAGTGCTCGGGATTATATGCACAAACGCTTGCAGAGCGTGGCTTTCTGACGATTGCTTTTGACCCGTCCTACACGGGTGAAAGCGGCGGTCAGCCGAGATATATGGCTTCCCCCGATATTAACACAGAAGATTTTATGGCAGCCGTTGATTTCCTTTCGCTTAACGAAAAGGTTGACGCGGACAGAATCGGTATTCTCGGTATTTGCGGTTGGGGCGGTATGGCAATCAACGCTGCCTCGCTTGATACAAGAATTAAGGCAACCGTCGCTTCCACAATGTACGATATGACGAGAGTCAATGCAAAGGGTTATTTTGACAGCGAGGACAGCGAGGAAAAGCGTTATGAGGCGAAAAAAGTACTGTGTGCTCAACGCCTTGAGGATTACAAAAACGGCGAATACAAGCTGGCGGGTGGCGTTGTTGACCCGCTTCCCGAGGACGCGCCATTCTTCGTTAAGGATTATTATGATTACTACAAAACCGACAGAGGCTATCATCCGCGCTCTCTCAATTCAAACGGAGGATGGAATGTCGTTGGCTGCGAATCCTTTGTCAATCAGCCGATTTTGCAGTACAGCAACGAAATCCGCAGCGCCGTAATGATTATGCACGGCGATAAAGCACATTCTTTCTATTTTGGCAAGGATGCATACGAAAATATGATGAACGGCAACAAATATCCTGATAATAAAGAATTGCTTGTTATTGAAGGGGCAGTTCATACAGACCTTTATGACGGCGGCAGCAACAATGCTATCCCTTTTGATAAAATCGAGAGCTTTTACAGGGAGTACCTTAAATGAAGAAGCTTTTACTATGCGTGCTGATTATCGCTGCCGTTTTTACTTTTTCTTCCTGCACGAAAGAGGTTGATGAGCCTGTTAGCAAGACGAGCGAAAACCCAACCGTTCAGACAACCGAAACAGAACAATCAACAGCAGAGGATAATCGAGGTATGACCGTTATCATAAACGGTGAAGAGTTTTCCGTCTCTTTAGAAGATAATGAAACGGCAAAGGCATTTTCGGATATGCTACCCGTTACGTTGACTATGAGCGAGCTTCACGGTAATGAAAAGTATTATTATCTTGATACTTCTTTGCCGAGCAAGCCGAAGAATATCGGTACAATTCATAAGGGCGATATTATGCTTTACGGTGATAACTGTGTCGTTATCTTTTACAAGGATTTTATAACCTCTTACACCTACACGAAAATCGGGGAAATTGAAAATGCCGATTCGCTTGAAGAGCAAGTCGGCAATGGCAATGTTGATGTTACTGTAAAATAGAAAGCAACTCCGTGAAAACTCAAAAGGCTTATAAATGAAAAATAAGAACCTCACCCATTTACAAAATCAGAGATTTTGAATGTGTGCCGAGAACCTTGTTTCTCGCAGGCTCAAAATAAGGCAAATTGGTGTTTATTTACCAATTTGCCTTATATCTTTTTTGCCTCATAAATGCAAAAAAAGCCCTTAAATAAAGGCTTTTTCGCTGTATCACCTGAGTGATAGTAGGGTGGTCGAGGCGACTTTTTCCCATCCACGCAGAAAAACAGTCCACTGGACTGTTTTTAACAACTCTGCCTTGCTTTCGCAAGTCACTCGTTGTACTGCTTTTTCAAGTCCTGTCGCTTTTTATTATAAAAAAAGACCTTACTCTTTGAGTAAGGTCTTTCTGGTCGAGGCGACAGGACTTGAACCTGCGGCATCTTGGTCCCAAACCAAGCACTCTACCAAACTGAGTTACGCCTCGATATTGTTTTATTATTCTGTTTTGATTTTTCTCAAAGCCTTTGCAGTTTGAGTGCTTGGTTACACCAAGCTTTGACGACAATAGCATTGTCGCTATGCTCACAGTTGCTAACTGTTCGCATATCTCTGTGCTCTTGTCCTTTTTCGCTTTCCCTGTTTCCGCCACTGGCGGCGGTCAAGCTCAAAACTACCAAACTGAGTTATGCCTCGATATTGTTTTGTTATTCTGTTTTGATTTTTCTCAAAGCCTTTGCAGTTTGAGTGCTTGGTTACACCAAGCTTTGACGACAATAGCATTGTCGCTATCTGCAACAGCTTTATTATTTTATCATCTCAATACGCTATTGTCAATAGAATTTTTCAAAAAAATTAAAAACAGCAGTATAAAAAATACTGCTGTCTTATTTTATTTGTTTTCTCTTGCAGGTAAGGCATATTTTTCTTTATATTCCTGAATTTCCTCTGCAAACTCTCTGTTATCTTCGCCAAGGTTATTGAGATATTCGTGAGGGTCATAGGTGTTATCCTTACTCTGTATAACACAAATTGCTATATTTGAACAGTGGTCAGAAACACGCTCATAGTTTGTGAGCAAATCTGAAAAAATGAAGCCCAGCTCAATAGTACATTCATTATTTTTCAAACGCTCAATATGTCTTCTTTTAAGCCTTTCGTGAAGAGTATCTATAACCTCTTCGAGTGGCTCAACCGTTGAAGCAAGCTGTGAATCGTCTTTAACAAAGGCTGATATTGAATTATTCAATATTTCTTTCAAGGCTGAGGTTATAACCTCTAATTCTTCTTTCGCCTGAGCAGAAAAAGAAATACCCTTATCGTTTATCTCTCTTGCAACATCAAGCAAATTTGAGGCGTGGTCGCCTATTCTTTCAAAATCTCCGATTGAGTGAAGTATCTTTGAGGTTTCATTACTATCCCTTTTAGTAAGCTTTTTACTGTTAAGCTTAACAAGATAGTTGCCTATTGAATCTTCGTAGGCATCTATTTTTTCCTCGTTTTCCTCTATTGTCTTTGCAAGCTTTTCGTCGTACTTATTTACAACGCTTATTGCAAGGAACAGATTATTTTTTGCAAGCTCTGCCATTTCATTTGCAACCTGACGGCATTGTTCAATAGCAAATGCAGGAGTTTTAAGAAAACGCTCATCAAGAATAGTAGCAACTCTGTTTTCATCTGAGCCTTTTTTGTCCTTAACAGTAATTTCTGCAAGTTTTACTATCAATTTTGAGAATGGGAAAAGAAGTATTGTTGTTAAAATATTGAAAACTGAATGTATAGTTGCAATCATAACAGGATTCAACTTTTCAAAGACAAACTCAAATTTAAAGATTGCATTCAGAATATAGAAAGCAGCAAGGAAGAATACTGCACCGATAACGCTGATATAGACATGCATTATAGAAGTACGCTTTGCATTTTTGCTTGCACCAAGTGAAGAAATAACGGCAGTTGTGCAAGTACCGATATTCAAACCAAGAATAAGCGGAAAAGCCGACTGGAAAGTAATGCTTCCTGTAAGTGATAAAGCTTGTAAAATTCCGACTGCGGCAGAAGAGCTTTGCATTGCCATTGTCATAATGACACCAGCAAAAACGCCGAGGACAGGGTTAGAGAAATTAGTGCAGAAAGTTGTAAATGCTTGGCTGTCTTTGAGTGGTTCAACCGCTGAGGTCATCATAGTCATACCAAACATAAGAACGCCAAAGCCCATAAGAATTGAGCCTATATTTTTAAGCTTGTCCTTTTTAGCGAACATTATCATCATAATACCTATAAATGCAAATATAGGTGAAAAGCTTGACGGCTTAAAGAGTGTTGCCCAGATTGAATTACCCTCAACACCTGATAAGCTCAAAATCCAAGCGGTAACAGTAGTACCGATTTTTGTTCCCATAAGTACGCCAACAGCCTGTGAAAGCTGCATCAAACCCGAGTTTACAAAACCGACAACCATAACAGAAACAGCCGAAGATGATTGAATAACGGCTGTAACGCCAAAACCAAGAAGAACACCCTTTAATGGTTTGTCCGTAAACTTTTGAAGAGTATGTTCAAGCTTACCGCCTGCTGTTCTTTCCAACGAGGTACTCATAACATTCATACCGTAAAGGAATAACGCCAAACCACCTAAAAACGAAAGAATAGATAATATCGACATTTTTAAAAATCCTCCATATATTCTCTGATAAAACTAAACTTAATCAACAGAAATATCTTTCAAACATCTTCTCATTATTACTGAGAAAAGTGCACCTGCGGCAGTTATATATTCAAGTATGATACCATACCATATTTTTAATTCAAGAGTAACATAGTTCGGCATAAAGCCCTCTGCCTTTTTTGTGAGCAAATAGAGTGATATCATCGCACCTGTGAATAATGCAAAGGATATAGCCTGCAAAATAATGCAAGGAAGAGTCTTTTTGTTTGCCCAGTAGATGATACCAGAGGTTATTCTGATAATTAAACTGATAACATAAACTATGCCCGTTGCTATTGTATAAGGGATAAGTGTTTTTAAATCTGCAACAGCCTGCTTTATGGGATTTGTAAGTGAGCTTATAAGTGACTCAAACAAACTGCCAAAGAGGGTGTTTGATTCTCCGCCACCGAAAATACTGCTCCAATCGCCAAGATTTGAAAAATCTTTAACTGCTCTGAAAATACTGCCCTCATTAAACAAGGTGTAAAGACCTATATTTTCTGAAACGCCGTAAATATCCTGACCTGCAAAAGAAACCTTTATATGCATTCTTACAATAGGGAAAATAATCAAGCCGAGAGCAAGAAAGATTGAGAAAATAATTGTCATTGAACGCCAGTCTCTTTGAGCTTCTTTTCTTGCTATAACTGCTTTTTTCAAATCATTAGGGTTCATATTCTGATATTTGTTCTTTCGATTCTCTCTTTTTATTTTCAGTTGCTCCATTTTAATCTTTAAGCCTGAAATTTTAGCAGAATCTTTTTTATTTGTTTCCATAACTTAATCCCCTTCGCAAAAATAAAAAATATATTTATTTTTATAAAAAATCATAATTAAAAAAATACCCTATCACGAAAGATTTTATCATAAAAGCAGTTAAAGTATCAATAGAAAAATTAAAAATAAGGCTTTGGAGTATTCAAAGTTTAACCCCAAAGCCTCACTTTTTTTGTTTAATTTTTTAGTTTTTATCTTTCTGTTGGTGGTTGCTGCATATTTCCATTTCTTGACTGCATCTGCTGATTACCGCCCATCATTCCGCCGCCCATTGACGAACTAACGCCTGCTGAGGTTACGGCTGATGAAATTGTCATAGTCTGTAAAACAGAACCGCCTGTATAACTTCCGCCCGTATAGACTCCGTCTGTTTCACTTCCGCCCGAGTAGCTTCCGCCTGAATAAACTGTATAGGTTTCACCCTTTTTAAGCTCTGCACTTGAAAATACTACTGATGCTGATTGCTTTGACGGAGAGAAAGTCAAAACTTCATTTCCGTTGGAATCCTTTATGCAGATTATTGAATCTGCTGTAAGAGAAGCACCAAAAGCCAAGGTGCATTGAGGTGATGATGTTGCAGGTGTTTCCAGCATTCCTGTACTGCCAGAAGCGATTACTGTTCCGCCGTTTACAACTATTTCCTGTTCAGAATCGAGTGCTCCGTTACCGTCATTAGTAGGCCCGTTTACAATGACAGTGCCACCGTTAATAGTAACTGTGCCGTTTGAATCAACTCCATCACCTGCTGCGTCAATATAGATATAACCGCCGTTTATAACAATCTGATGTGTCGCTTCACTGTCTGATGAAAACGTCTGTTTTACCCCTGCAATGTCGCCGCCTGCATTCAAGCCATCATCGGTTGCAACTATATGAATAGTACCGCTGTTTATGGTCATTACAGCCTTACTTTCAATCCCCTCAGCAGATTGAGTTATATCAATAGTTGCATTGGATATTGTGAGATTTTCATGAGCAGAAATACCCTTGCCATTTGATGAATTGAGTTTGAGTGTTCCGCCTGAAATATTCATCTCACCGATTGAATGAATTGAATGTCCCGTTGTGTTTATTGTTATTGTACCTCCTGAAACAGAAAGTGTACCGTCTGACTTGATACCCTTACTGCTCACTGTGTCGCCTGCAACATCATCGTTGGAAGTGGTGCTCTGAGTGTTGTTTTGTGTGAATGGAGTCCTCGTATTGTTCATCGCACCGCCAGGCATATCCTCTTGTGCTGATTGTGCTACATTGCCGGTTGTTGTTATACTGAAATCCCCGCCAGTTATACTTACATCTGTTGTGCCCTGAATACCGTCTTCGCCTGCGGTTATTTCAAAATTACCCGAGCTTATTGCAACAACGCTTTCAGCCTTTATACCGTCTGCCGCCGCTGTAATTTTGAATGTTCCGCCATCAATCAACACAAAGCCTACGGTTTCGCCCTCTGTGTTTGAATTAGTTGACTGTATTGCATCACCTGAGGTTGATGTAAGAGTATATACGCCATCCTTTACTGCAACAAAGTCCTTGCCCTTGATAGCATCATTTACGGCGGTTACATTTACATTTCCGCTTACAAGTTTAAGCTCGTCCTTTGTCTGTATGCCATTTTTATAGTTGCCATTAACCGTAAGTGTTCCGTTTCCGTTTATAGTTAAATCGTCACAACTGTAAATTGCGGCTGATGGAGTATCGTCGTCTGTATCATCTGTATCTGTTGCGGCTGCTCTTGAATCTGTAATAGTATTTTCTGTTGAATCCTTTAAGGTTATAACTACCTTTTTAGCCTGTTCAACTGAAATCGGAGAAGATGTTGAGCAGTTAATTGAAGCATTGTCAAAAATAATATGCACAACATTTTCATCAGTTGAGTTTACTATTATCTGACCGTCTGTAAGAGTACCGCTTATAACATAGGTACCACCCTTTGTTATTGTTGCCGTACTGCCTGAAACAGTAACAGCAGACGAAGAAGATGAAATCGAGGTTGAATTAAGAGTTATTTTTTCAGCGTTTGTTTCCGATGTATTCAAATCATCTTCATCATATTCAACGCTTACCGATGTATTTGCAGAAGTCGTAACCGAGGTCTGCGTTGAAGTTGGGCTTGAATTGTTTTCGTTAGTTTTTATTGTGCAGGCACTTAAACTTAAAATAATTACAAGTACCACCATAATAATAGATAAATTTTTAAAAAATCTTTTTTCTGTTTTTGTTTTCATATATAGTCACTCCTTCAAAGTTTTGTTTCTTCTCTATGCCATTAGTATATAATCAAACTTTGTCAAAAAAATGTTATCAGAAACAAAGTTATGTTAATAAAAATAATAAAATATTGCAAAAATGTGTCATAAGAAAAAAGCACCTATGAAACGGCAAAACCGCTCATAGGTGCTTTTGTTTTGTTATTTAATTTTAGAAAATAGTTGCAATATCTGTAAGACTTATCTTATCTGATTTTACAATATTTGTGCTTTCCATAAGGCTCTTTGCAGAGTCAAGGCTTGTTATACAGGAAGTACCTGCTTCAACAGCAAGACGGCGTAATTTGAAACCGTCACGGCTTTCAATTCTACCGTGAGTCGGTGTGTTTATGATAAGTGAAACACCGCCCTCGTGAAGCATATCCATAATATTAGGTGATTCGCCTGTAAGACGGTTTACGCACTTTGCGTCAACCCCTGCTTCAACAAGTGCTTTCTGTGTGCCAGGAGTTGCATAAATATCAAACTTTGCACCGTCGGCAATAATCTTTTTGAACATCTGGCAAACCTCTGCCTTATCCTTATCGCAAACAGTAACAATTATCTTACCGTCCTTTGGTAAGCTTACGCCTGCACCCTCAAAGGCTTTAAGAAGTGCCTCATTATAATCAGGAGCAATACCAAGTGCCTCACCCGTTGATTTCATTTCAGGACCAAGGCTCGTGTCTGCACCCATAATCTTTTCAAAAGAGAAAACAGGCATTTTAATAGCATAATATCCGCTCTTTTTGTAAAGACCAGTGCCGTATCCCATATCACGCACTTTTTCACCAAGCATAGCTCTTGTTGCAAGTGCGATTGCAGGGATACCCGTAACCTTGCTTATGTAAGGAACTGTTCTTGAAGAACGAGGATTAACCTCGATTATATAAACAGTTTCGTTCATAACAATAAACTGAATATTCATCATACCAACAACTTCAAGTGCAGAAGCAAGTCGGCGTGTATAGTCAACAATAGTATCCTGAACCTTCTGGCTCAAAGTAATTGCAGGATAAACAGAAATTGAGTCACCTGAATGGATACCCGCTCTGTCTATATGTTCCATAATGCCAGGGATAAGAATATCAGTACCGTCGCAAATTGCGTCAACCTCAACCTCTTGTCCCATAAGATACTTATCAACAAGAACAGGGTGTTCCTGAACAGTTCTGGTGATGATACCCATAAATTCTCTTATATCATCATCGCTTACAGCTATCTGCATACCCTGACCGCCAAGAACATAACTTGGTCTTACAAGAACAGGATAGCCGAGCGAATGTGCAGCAATAAGAGCTTCCTCTTCGGTGAAAACGGTGTGTCCCTTTGGTCTTGGGATAGCACAATTTTCAAGAATTTCATCAAAACGCTCTCTGTCCTCTGCTGCGTCAACATGGTCGGCATCTGTACCGAGAATTGTAACGCCCAAATCGTGAAGAGCCTGAGTGAGCTTGATTGCAGTCTGTCCGCCGAACTGAACGATTGCACCGTCTGGCTTTTCAAGTTCAACTATATTTGCAACATATTCTTGTGTGAGCGGTTCAAAATAAAGCTTGTCCGCAACATCAAAGTCTGTTGAAACAGTTTCAGGGTTATTGTTTACTATAACAGTTTCACAACCAGCCTTTTTCAAAGCCCAAACGCTGTGAACAGAGCAATAGTCAAATTCGATACCCTGACCTATACGAATAGGGCCAGAACCGAGAACAAGAACTTTCTTCTTTGTCTTTTCAGGATTTACTTCGTTTTCAACGCCATAATCTGAATAATAGTAAGGAGTCTGTGCCGCAAATTCTGCCGCACAAGTATCAACAACGCTGAATGCAGGGTTGATATTCCACATATTACGCATATTTTTGATAGCAGTTGCTGTTGTACCTAAATCCTTTGCAATAACAGCGTCCATAAAGCCCATTTTCTTCGCTTTGAGCAAGGTTTCTTTATCGCAGTTACCGCTTTGAAGCAATTTTTCCATATCAACAATAGCTTTAAGGCGATTTAAGAACCACATATCAACCTTTGTAATATCGTGTATTGTTTCAAGTTCTATTCCATTATAGATAGATGCAACTATTGTATATAAGCGTTCATTGTCAATATTGTGCAAACGCTCTGTAAGCTCTTCGTTGGAAAGTTTGAGAAGCTTTGGCTCAATAAGGCTCTGTCTGCCCTCTTCAAGTGAGTGAACAGCCTTATGCAAAGCACCCTCAAAAGAACGAGCAATAGCCATAACCTCGCCCGTTGCTTTCATCTGTGTACCAAGAGTACGCTTTGCAGTAACGAATTTATCAAACGGCCATTTCGGGAACTTAACAACGCAATAGTCAAGTGCAGGCTCAAAGCTTGCAAATGTCTTGCCCGTAACAGCGTTCTTAATTTCATCAAGGCCAAGACCAAGAGCAATCTTTGCGGCAACTCTTGCAATAGGATAGCCTGTTGCCTTTGAAGCAAGTGCAGATGAACGGGAAACACGAGGGTTAACCTCGATAACTGCATATCTGAATGAATTAGGTTCAAGTGCAAACTGAACATTACAACCGCCCTGAATACCAAGTTCAGAAATTATGTTCAAAGCAGATGAACGGAGCATCTGATAATCTTTATCCATCAAGGTCTGTGACGGAGCAACAACTATTGAGTCGCCTGTATGGACACCAACAGGGTCAAAGTTTTCCATATTACAAACGGTTATACAGTTACCCTTTGAGTCACGCATAACCTCATATTCTATTTCTTTCCAGCCTGCAATACATTTTTCAATCAAGACTTCATTAACTCTTGAAAGTCTGATACCGTTTGCAGCAATTTCTCTCAACTGTTCTTCATCGTCGGCAATACCGCCGCCTGTACCGCCAAGAGTATATGCTGGACGGACAATAACGGGATAGCCTATTTTTGCAGAGAAGTCAACTGCATCTTCAACTGTATGAACAACAAGAGATTCAATGCAAGGCTCACCGATTTTTTCCATAGTGTCCTTAAATTCTTGTCTGTCCTCAGCCTTTTTGATTGCAGAAGCATTTATTCCGATAAGTCTTACATTGTTTGCTTTAAGAACGCCAAGCTCTTCAAGCTCCATAGCAAGATTAAGACCTGTCTGACCGCCAAGTGTAGGCAAAATTGAGTCAGGCTTTTCTTTTTCGATAATTTTTGAAACTGTCGGTACTGTCAAAGGCTCAATATAAACCTTATCTGCAATATCCTTATCAGTCATAATTGTAGCAGGGTTTGAGTTTACAAGAACAACCTCACAGCCCTCTTCTTTAAGAGAACGGCAAGCTTGTGTACCAGCATAGTCAAATTCGGCAGCCTGACCTATAATAATAGGACCTGAACCGATAACCATTACCTTTTTGATACTCATATCTCTCATTTTATTTCACCCTCCTTAATCATTTTTATAAATTCATCAAACAAAAATGATGTATCACGAGGGCCTGCATTAGCCTCAGGGTGAAATTGAACAGTAAATATAGGTTTACCGTGATAAACAACGCCCTCAACTGTTTTATCGTTTACATTTATACAGTTGACCTCTGCGTTTGAAGGTAAGCCTTTACCTGTAACCATATATCCGTGATTCTGTGTTGAGATGAAGGTCTGGTCTTTTTCAAGAAATTTTACAGGGTGATTTGCACCTCTGTGACCATATTTCATTCTTTCGGTTGTACCGCCCTGCGAAAGTGCCATAAGCTGATGTCCAAGGCAAATTGCAAAGGTCGGCATACCATAATCATATAACTTCTTTATTTCTTTTATTATATTAACACAATCAGCAGGATCTCCAGGGCCATTTGAGAGCATTAAGCCGTCAGGAGAAGTTTTAATTATTTCCTCAGCAGTAGTAAAGCAAGGATATTCTGTAACAATACAGCCTCTTTCAACAAGCGAATTGGTGATGTTTCGCTTTGAGCCGAAATCCATAAGAGCAATTTTAGGACCATTGTTGTCTTTACCAACAACTCTTTTTCCGTCAATAGTAACACTTTCAACAAGCTTTTCCTGCTTGAATGATTTAATAAGAGTCATAACTCTTTCCATATCTGAAATATCTTCTGTAATAACGCCACGCATTGTACCGCTTTCACGAAGCTTTTTAACAATAGAACGAGTATCAACATCAGCCAAACAAGGAATATTATACTCAATTAAAACCTCTTCAAGAGATGCTGTGCATCTAAAATTAGAAGGAGTATCACACAACTCATGAACAATAAATGCACACGGTTGAAGTCTTATAGACTCAAAATCCTCTCTGCTTATACCATAGTTACCTATCATAGGATAAGTCATTACAACTCCCTGACCTGCATAAGACGGATCTGTGAGAATTTCCAAATACCCTGTCATTGATGTATTGAAAACTATTTCACAAGCTGTTTCTTTAAACGCTCCACGAGCTGTACCCTCGTAAACGGAACCGTCTTCAAGTACCAAATACGCTCTCACCGGCTTCACCTTTGCCTTTCTTCGTAATCTGCTGTTTGTTTTTCGTCTTTTTACAAAGAAGAACAGTGGGGTTGTCCGCTGTTCTTCTAAACAAATATTTTAGCACCAACAAGAATTTATTTCAACTTATTTGTGAATATTTATTCATAGAAATAAGTTAAAGATTTTATTGCTTTTATGTTCAATTAGTCAATAACTTATAAAAACAAAGCTCTGTGGTGACATTTTTATTAAACTGTTATTTGAGTCTGAAACTATATCAAAATCCCCCTGATGAAAAATAACATTGTTGCCTATATCAAAGCCAAGCCTTGCAGAACACTTTTTATTTGAGGGGTTGAACATAGCAACAACTCTTTGCTGCTGACAAAATCTTTCAAAGATAAGAGGATATTCATTTTCTTTTGCATAGAGAATTTTAAATTCAGAATTATTTGCAAGAGCAGGATTTATTTTTCTTAAAGAAATAATGCGTCTTGTAAAATTCAAAAGAGAAGAAGCGTCTTCTTCCTGATTTGCAACAGTAGGTCTGTCGTGCTTTTTGTCAATGGGCAGATAAAGCTTTGAGGCTTCTGCTTCTGAAAAGCCAGCATTTTTTTCTTTGCTCCATTGCATAGGAGTTCGTGAGCCTGTTCGGTATTTTCCGCCCTCTTTACTCGGCAGATTAAGGTAACGCATACCTATTTCATCGCCATAATAAATCATCGGTATTCCAGGTAAAGCCATAACAAACGCAAGGGCAATTTTCATTTCTTCAATCGTGCGTGTATGTGAAAACCTCACGGTATCGTGATTGCCCGTAGGCGTTGACATATATCCGCCCCTTGCTCTAACATATTCATAATATTCAGTATATTCCTCTGCAAAGAAAGAGCAATCGCCCTCACCCTCGCTTGAAAAAAACGGCTTATTCCCCTTTTCTTTTATGAAAAGCTTTTTATAGCCCTCGTTGCACTGAACATAGAAATCAGCGTGAAAGCCTGCATCTATTGCCTGTGCAGGATTAAACCATTCAGAAATCATAACCGCTTCGGGATATTCCTCGTTTAGCATTTTCCTGATATTCTGCCATATTTTCTTTGTATATGTTTTATCTTCTGTATCGTTTTTTACAAGAGAATACGCCATATCTACTCTGAAACCATCTGCACCCATATCAAGCCAGAACTTCATAATATTTTTAAGCTCTTCAACAGTTTTTCTGCAATCAGGGTGGTCAACAGACAACTGCCAAGGATACTCGGGGTTAGCAAAGCCATAGTTAAGTGCTGGCTGTATCGGATAAAAATTATACATATATTTGCCCGCTCTCAAAGCTCCCTCTGCATATTCAAATTTAGAGGCTGCTTCCTTGTCAAGCTTCTTTACATCTTTATCCTTTGAAGTCCATATATATCTGTTTGTATATTCATTTTCGGCAGATTTCATGCTTTCCTTAAACCAAGGGTGTTTAATTGAGGTATGCCCTGCAACAAGGTCAAGTATAACCTTTATATCTCTTGCCCTCGCCGCCTCAAAGAGTCTTTTCAGGTCAGCATTAGTGCCATATCTTGAAGCAATTTTATAGTAATCGGTAACATCATAGCCAGCATCTTCAAAAGCCGACTCAAAGCAAGGATTTATCCATATAGCATTACAGCCCAAATCCTTCACATAATCAAGCTTTTCGATTATACCCTGAATATCTCCGATACCATCTGCATTAGTGTCATAAAAGCTCTGAGGATATATCTGATAAAATACAGCCTTTTCAAGCCATTTTGGCATAAAAATCACCTCGTAATATGTTAGCATATTTCTATAATTGCAGTCAATAAAAGTCTGCCTCAAAAAAATCATTTAGAGAAATTAACTATTTTTTTGTGTTCAGTTGAATTATGATAGCACACATTAACTATTGCCCGATTTTTTTTTAAGATATATAATTGTAATGTTGAATGTATTATTATACAAGCAGGTGGCGATTTGTGAAAAATATTGTTTTAGCTTGTAAGCCAGAACAAATAAATATAAAATTACAGCCTGTTCTTTCTCAGCAGGGATTTTGGGTTGAAAGCGTTTGTTCAAACGCCTCTGCCCTGCTTTCCACTGCACAAAAAATGCAATACGGCGTTGCGGTATGCACTAATTTCAAGGATATTCCTTCACTTGCACTTCCCGAATTGTTGCCAAGGGGCTTTTCACTTATTCTTCTGCTAAGCTCTGGTCAATTTGTTCCGCAAGGCTCTTCAAATCTGCTCACAATAAATCTTCCTCTTAAAAGAGATGATTTTATAACGGCAGTTAAATTGCTTGCAATTTCATCATCTCAGGATTTATACGGCATTGAGCCAAAGGCAGAAGATGATGAAAAGATTATACTAAACGCAAAAAAAATTCTTATGTCACGCTATAATATGAGCGAATCAGACGCTCATAGATTTATACAGAAAAAAAGTATGGACTGTTCAGTCAAGCTTGTCGATATGGCAAGATTTGTTCTGGCTGACTGATACCTCGTTGAAAACAAAAGGAGTTATTTATTATGAAATTTACAAAAATGCACGGTGCGGGTAATGATTACATTTATGTAAACTGTTTTGAGGAAAAAATCGCAGACAGAAATGCAGTTGCAAAGAAGATAAGTGACAGACATTTCGGTATAGGCTCTGATGGTCTTATATGTATTGAGCCAAGTGATGTTGCTGATTTCAAAATGGATATGTATAACTCAGACGGCTCTCAGGGCAAAATGTGCGGTAATGCTACAAGATGCGTTGCAAAGTATGTTTTTGACAATGGTATGACAGACAAAGAGGAAATTTCTCTTGAAACACTCAGCGGAATAAAATATATAAAAGTTAAAACTGAAAATAATAAGGTTGTTCAGGCAACTGTAAATATGGGTGAACCTATTCTCACACCAAAGGAAATACCTGTTAATGTAGGAAGCTCCGATATAGTCCTCGGTGAAAAAATCACTATCGACGGAAAAAATTATGAAATGACCTGCGTTTCAATGGGTAATCCTCATTGTGTTGTTTATGTTGATGATGTTGACGATGTAAACATAGAAAAGGTTGGCCCTCTTTTTGAGAATTGCCCTCTTTTCCCTGACAGAATAAATACAGAGTTCATTCAGCGTATAGACTCTGAAACAATAAAAATGCGTGTTTGGGAGCGAGGTGCAGGCGAAACGCTCGCTTGCGGTACAGGTGCTTGTGCAAGTGTTGTTGCAACAGTATTAAATGAATATGCAAAAAAAGACAGCGATGTTAAGGTTATTTTAAGAGGCGGAGAGCTTACTATCCGTTGGGACAGCGAAAGCAACAATGTCTTTATGACAGGACCTGCCCAGACAGTTTTCACAGGCGAAATTGATGTTTAATCTTTAAATAATAAAAGAATTTTTGAAAGGGGTTTATTTATCAAATGAAAATTAACGAGAATTTTCTTAAAATTCAGAGCAGCTATCTTTTTTCAAATATAGCAAAAAAGGTTGCCGCTTATCAATCAGCTAATCCTGATGCCGACATTATCCGTCTTGGCATAGGCGACACTACCCGTCCGCTCGCTGACGCAGTAATCAAAAGTATGCACAAGGCAGTTGACGAAATGGCAGACGAAAAAACATACCAAGGCTATCAGCCTGATTATGGTCAGAACTTTGTCCTTGAAAAAATACAGGAATATGATTTCAAAGCAAGAGGCGTAGATATTGACCTTGATGAAATCTTTTTGAGCGATGGTGCAAAGAGCGACTCTGGTAATATCGGAGATATTTTCTCAGCCGATAATGTTGTTGCTATCTGCGATCCCGTTTATCCTGTTTATATTGATACAAATGTTATGGCAGGCAGAACAGGCGAGCTTTTGGAAAACGGTTTATGGAGCAATATAGTTTATCTTCCTTGCACAGCGGAAAATAACTTCTTGCCTGAGCTTCCAAAAAAGCACGCTGATATAATATATCTTTGCTTCCCTAACAACCCAACGGGTATGGCAATTACTGCCGATGAACTTCAAAAATGGGTTGGCTATGCAAATGAAAACGGAAGCGTTATCCTCTATGATGCTGCTTATGAGGCTTTTATCACAGAAGATTTGCCTCACTCAATATATGAATTAAAGGGTGCAAAAACCTGTGCTATTGAATTGAGAAGTTTCTCAAAAACTGCTGGTTTTACTGGTGTTCGTTGCGGTTATACAGTTGTTCCGAAAGAGCTTGTTGTGAACGGTGTCAGCCTTAACAAACTTTGGGCAAGAAGACAGTCAACAAAGTTCAACGGCGTTTCTTATATCACACAGCGTGCCGCAGAAGCTACTTATTCACCTGAGGGCAGACAGCAGGTCAAGGATATAATTGCTTACTATCAGGAAAATGCAAAAATTATGCTTGAAGGCATAAACAAAGCAGGCTTTAAAACTTGGGGTGGTGTAAACTCACCTTATGTATGGCTCAAAACTCCTGATGATATGAAATCTTGGGATTTCTTTGATTTACTTCTCAATAAAATTCAGGTTGTCGGCACACCTGGTGAAGGCTTTGGTCCATCAGGCGAGGGCTTCTTCCGTTTAACTGCTTTCGGCAGTACAGAAAGAACAAAGCAGGCAATCGAAAGAATACAGAATTTCTTTTAATCAGTTTCAGTTTAAAAATTTAAGTTAAAATATACGGAGGTTTCACTATGGAAAAGTTGGAATTAGCTTACGAAGGTAAGGCAAAAAAGGTTTACAAAACAAATGATGCAGATTTATTCATCGTTGATTACAAGGACGACGCAACTGCTTTCAATGGCTTGAAAAAAGGCACAATAAGCGGCAAGGGCGTAATCAACAACAAGATGTCAAACTTCATCTGCAAAATGCTCGAAGAAAAAGGTATCCCTACACATTTTGTTGAAGAAATCAGCGACAGAGAAACAGTTGTTAAAAAAGTTGAGATTGTTCCTCTTGAAGTTATCATTCGTAATAAAGCTGCCGGCAGTATGGCAAAGCGTTTAGGTCTTGAAGAAGGCACAAAGCTCCTTTGCCCTGTTCTTGAATTCAGCTATAAAGACGACGACCTCGGCGATCCTATGATAAACGATTCTCACGCTATTGCTTGTGGCTTTGCAACAGAAGAAGAAATTGCAAAAATCAGAACAATGGCTCTCAAAATAAATGAAATTCTCTGTGCATACTTTGCAACAAAGAATGTTGAACTTATCGACTTCAAGCTTGAATTCGGCCGTTTCAAAGGTGATATTATCCTTGCTGATGAAATTTCACCTGATACCTGCCGTTTCTGGGATATGACAACTCACGAAAAGCTTGACAAAGACCGTTTCCGTCGTGATATGGGCTCTGTTGAAGAAGCTTATGAAGAAATGGCAAAGCGTTTAGGTCTTAAATAATAAACACAACTATTCCTTTTTAAATTTTTAACGGAGTTGATTGAATGTCCGATTTTGAACAAAAACCGTTTGACACTTTCGGTGAAGAATGTGGGGTTTTTGGAATGTTTTCTTCTGAGTCCGGCACTCTTAGTCCTGCCGTTGCCTGCTACCACGGTTTATACTCTCTCCAACACAGAGGGCAGGAAAGCTGTGGAATAGCAGTAAGCGATTCAGGTGTTGTTTCTGGTTATAAGGGTATGGGACTTGTTTGCGATGTTTTCAATGAAGATGTGCTTAACTCTCTTAAAGGGCAGATAGCAATATCTCATGTAAGATATTCAACCGCTGGTGCATCAAAAGCTGAAAACGCTCAGCCTCTTATTATGCGTTATGCAAAGGGCAGAATAGCAATCGCCCACAACGGCAACCTTACAAACGCAATAGATATAAGAAACGAGCTTTCACAAACAGGTGCTATGTTCCAGACTACTATTGACTCGGAAGTAATTGCTCACATCATAGCAAAGAACAGAATTTCCTCAAAAAGCATTGAACAGGCAGTTATAAAAACTATGAAAAAAATAAAGGGTGCTTATTCCCTTTTGGTTATGAGCCCGTCAAAGCTTGTTGCCGCAAGAGATCCTTTTGGATTCAGACCGCTTGTTTTAGGAAAAATCGGTTCGAGCTATATTGTAACGAGCGAAACCTGTGCACTTGACAGCGTTGGTGCTGATTTTATCCGTGATATTGAGCCTGGCGAAGTTGTTATGATTGACAAAGACGGAATCAAAAGCTTTAAGGATAACTGCACTAACCAAAAACGCACTTGTATATTTGAATATATTTATTTTGCAAGACCAGACAGCGTTATTGACGGCGTTACTGTTCACGATGCCCGTATAACCGCTGGTAAAGAGCTTGCTATTGAACATCCTGCTGACGCAGATGTTGTTATCGGTGTTCCCGATTCTGGGCTTGATGCCGCCGTTGGCTTTTCTCAGCAGAGCGGTATCCCTTATACTATCGGATTTGTCCGTAACAATTATGTCGGCAGAACATTTATAAAGCCTACTCAGAGCGAGCGTTCTTCAAGCATAGGAATTAAACTCAATGTTTTGCGTGAAGGTGTTGAGGGCAAAAGAGTTGTTATGGTTGATGACTCCATTGTTCGTGGCACTACCTGTGCAAATATTGTCAGAGCCTTGAAAAACGCTGGTGCAAAAGAGGTTCATGTAAGAATTTCAGCACCAACTGTTCACTGGCCTTGCTATTTTGGTACAGATATTCCTACCAAGGAAGAATTGACGGCAAATCACCACTCTGTTGAAGAAATGTGCAAGCTTATAGGTGCAGACTCTCTCGGCTTTTTAAATAAAGAAAAGCTTTGCAAACTTGTAAATTCAGATTGCAAAAACTTCTGTGATGCTTGTTTTACAGGCGATTACCCTATCCCACTTGATGAGATACACACTTGATTGGAGGTTTTCTTCTTGAAAGATACTTATGAAAGTCCTTTAAATTCAAGATATGCAAGCAAAGAAATGCAGTATATCTTTTCACCTGATTTTAAATTCAAAACTTGGAGAAAGCTTTGGATTGCTCTTGCTGAAACAGAAAAAGAATTAGGACTTAATATAACTGATGAACAGATAGCTGAATTAAAGGCAAATGCCGATAATATCAACTACGATGTTGCAACAGAGCGTGAAAAGCTTGTCCGTCACGATGTTATGTCACATGTTTACGCTTATGGTGTTCAATGTCCAAAGGCAAAGGGCATAATCCATCTTGGTGCTACCTCTTGCTATGTTGGTGACAATACAGATGTTATAACAATGACCGAGGCTCTTAAACTTATTTTGAAAAAGCTCGTTAATGTTATAGATGTTCTTTCAAAATTTGCTCTTGAACAGAAGGACAAGCCTTGCTTGGCTTTCACTCACTTCCAGCCAGCACAGCCTACAACAGTCGGCAAGCGTGCTTCACTCTGGTTACAGGAGCTTGTTATGGATGTTTATCAGCTTGAATTCCAGCTTAGCCAGATGAAGCTTTTAGGCTCAAAGGGTACAACAGGAACTCAGGCAAGCTTTGTTGATTTATTTAACGGCGATGAAGAGAAAATCAAACAGCTCGATAAAAAAATCGCTGAAAAAATGGGCTTTTCTTCCTGCTTTGCCGTTTCAGGTCAGACATATCCAAGAAAGCTTGACTCTCAGGTTTTGTTTGTACTTTCAGGCATAGCACAGTCAGCAACAAAGTTCTCAAATGATATTCGTCTTTTACAGCACTTAAAGGAAATTGAAGAGCCATTTGAAAAAAATCAGATAGGTTCATCTGCTATGGCTTACAAGCGTAACCCTATGAGAAGTGAAAGAATTGCCTCTCTTGCACGCTATGTTATAGCTGATACTATCAACCCTCAGATTACCGCTGCTACTCAATGGTTTGAAAGAACTCTTGACGACTCTGCAAACAAGCGTATCAGTATCGCCGAAGCATTCCTTGCAACAGACGCTATACTTGAACTTTATATCAATATCGTTGACGGTCTTGTTGTTTACGATAAAATGATTGAAAAACGCTTATGGAGTGAGCTTCCATTTATGGCAACAGAAAATATTATGATGGAAGCTGTTAAAAAGGGCGGAGACAGACAAGAGCTTCACGAAAAAATCCGTCAACATTCTATGGAAGCTGGAAAGGTTGTTAAGGTTGAGGGCGGAAAGAACGACCTTCTTGAAAGAATTGCAAATGATGAAAGCTTTGGTATGAGTTTAGACGAGCTTCAAAAGGTTATGAAGCCTGAAAACTTTGTCGGCAGAGCACCTCAGCAGGTTGTTGAATTTATTGACAACGAGGTTAATCCTATCCTCAAAAAATATAACGACCTCTTAGGTATCAATGTTGAAATCAAGGTTTGATTTATCTTAATTAAATATGCAAAAAACCGTTATGGCAAACACCATAACGGTTTTATTTTTTTGCTGAATAAAATCAGAACTCTGTATCAGCTTTTCATTACCATTTTTCAATCTGCTGAGGATTTGCGAAAATATCGTCAAGTCTTTCCATAAAAGGTACAAGCTCGCCGAAATCCAAAGCTCTGTGGTCAAAAGCAAGGCAAAGAGGAAGAATTTTTCTTATACCTATCTGCTTTTCGCCGTTTTCGTCAACATATACACCTGGCTTTTCCTGAACTCCGCCTATTCCGATTGCAAAAACCTGTGGCGGTACAATTTCAAGAAGAGCAAGAGCACCTCTCTGTCCCTTATAGATAGAGCCTATATTTGAAATTGTAACTGTACCTTGTTCAATATCCTCTTTTGTAAGTCTGTCCTTTTCAGGAATGCTATAATATGCTCTTTTTGCATCACCAGAAAGATTTTTTACCTTGTGCTTACCTGTTTTTGAGCCGATAAGTCTGCCAAGGCTTTTGATAAACTCACCTTTGCCCAAAGCGTTGAGAGTATTATCAAGAGATACATCATACATAACCTCGTTGAGATTTGTATTCTTAACCTTTCTGCCTATATCGGCAATATAATCTGTCATATTGTCAAGGTTTCTGTTTTCAAAATTATGAAGATTTATTGTCATCATCTCACCGTTTGGCAAAAGATAAGGCATTGATATATTTATATCTTCATAAGATTCAACAGTACCTCTTACAAGAGCCTTGTTGAATTCAATGTGTGAGTTGAGTATAGGGTCAGCCTTGATACCCTCAACAAAGCATTTAAGCAGAAGTGTGTTAAGAGTGATTTTATCCTTATGCTTACCGCTTTCATTGAGCTTTTTGAATTCATCTATAAAATCTGTTATATCAGGTTCATATATATATGTTACATGAGGGATTGTTTCCCAAGCCTCAGTTGTCATATTAGAAACAACCTTACGCTGAATTCCGAAATGGATTTTTTGGTTTATTTGGAAATGTCTTTTCCCTTTGTACTCCTTATGAGTCATTTTTTCTTCCTCCCTATTTTCGTAAGTATCTGCAACCAAATTTCCAAAAATCGTTGTATTTGCTGAATTAAGCACTGCTGTATTTGACATAATAAATCTCTCCTTTTGGTTAATAAATCTGTTTTA
>JAILBY010000234.1 GCA_024680655.1 Clostridiales bacterium
AGCAATTCCTCGTGAGTTCCACGCTCTATAATCTTTCCTTTTTCAAGCACCATAATAGCATCTGAATTTCTTACAGTTGACAGACGATGTGCAATTACAAAAACAGTTCTGCCTTTCATAAGTTCATCCATACCCTTTTCAATAAGTGCCTCTGTTCTTGTGTCAATAGATGATGTTGCTTCGTCAAGTATCAGAACGGGCGGATCTGCAACAGCAGCACGAGCTATTGAAATAAGCTGTCTTTGTCCCTGACTGAGATTTGCACCGTCCGAGGTAAGAATTGTATCATAGCCCTCTGGCAAGCGTGTTATAAATGAATGTGCATTTGCAAGCTTTGCCGCCGCAATTATTTCTTCATCTGTTGCGTCAAGCTTACCATAGGCAATATTCTCTCTTACAGAGCCTGTAAACAAATGTGTATCCTGCAAAACCATAGCAAGAGAACGGCGTAAATCTGCTTTTTTTATCTTCTGGATATTTATTCCATCATAGCGGATTTTGCCCTCCTGCAATTCATAAAATCTGTTTATAAGATTTGTTATTGTAGTTTTACCTGCACCCGTTGAGCCGACAAATGCAATTTTCTGTCCCGGCTTAGCGTACAAGGAAATATCGTTAAGCACCGTCTTTTTACCATCATAGCTGAAAACAACATTTTCAAACTGAACATCGCCCTTTAAAAGTGTGTATGTGGTTGAGTTCTGTTCTGTATGAGGGTGCTTCCAAGCCCATATTCCCGTATGCTCCTCACATTCTTCTATTTCGCCCTTATCATTTATTTTTGCATTAACAAGAGTTACATAGCCTTCATCTTCTTCAACGGGTTCATCAATTATTTTGAAAATTCTCTCTGCACCTGCAATAGAAGAAAGTAAGGAATTAAACTGCTGTGATACCTGCGTTATAGGTCTGCTGAAATTTCTTGAATACTGCAAAAATGTAACAAGTCCGCCAACAGTAAGTCCCGTAAAATGCAATATTATCATAGTTGCACCTACTATTGCAGTAAAGGCATAGTTTATGTGTGACATATTGCCCATTATCGGCATCATAATATTTGCAAAGGTATGTGCGTTGGTTGAAGCACCTCTTAATTGTTCGTTGAGCTTTTCAAAGCTTTCCTTTGACTTTTCCTCGTGGCAGAAAACCTTTACAACCTTTTGCCCCTCTATCATCTCTTCTATATAGCCGTTTACTTTACCGACTGCACTCTGCTGACCTGAAAAATAGCCTATGCTCTTACTGCCTATTTTCTTTACAAGCAACACCATAACAAAGAGCATTATCACTATTACAACAGTTAAAACGGGGCTTATTACAAGCATCATTATAAAAGTACCGATAAGAGTTATAAAAGATGATATAAGCTGAGTTACACCTTGCGAAAGTGCCTCTCTTATTATATCAACATCATTTGTATAACGGCTCATAGTTTCACCGTGAGTGTGTGTATCAAAATAATGTATCGGTAAATCCTGCATACGATTAAACAGGTCGCATCTTAATCTATTGAGAGTATTCTGTGCAACATTTATCATAATACGCTGATAGCCGAATGATGATAATGCTGAAACAGTATAGACCAAAAGCATTGTAAGAAGCACCTGAACAAGCGGAAGAAAATCCTTGCCAACAGGATTTGTGCCTATTAGTGGCTGAATATAATCATCAATAACAACTTTAAGGAAAAATGTACCTGCAATATCGCAGAGTGTACCTAAAACTATAAAAAATATAACGCAGATAAGCTTACCCTTTTCAAGCAAAAGGTATTTAAACATTCTTTTTAGAGTTCCTTTAAGATTTTTGGGCTTTTGAAATCCGCCCTTTGGCATAGGTTTTGGCATTATTCGGCAACTCCTTTCTGCTGTGAAAAATATACCTGCTGATAAATTTCATTATTTTTCAAAAGTTCTTCGTGAGTGCCGACAGCGTTTATTTTTCCATCGTCAAGGACTACTATTCTATCTGCTTCACAAACAGAAGCAATACGCTGTGCAATTATTATAACAGTTGTGTTACTGTCAAGATTTTCTTTAAGTGCCTTTCTGATACTTGCATCTGTATTCATATCAACAGCACTTGTGCTATCATCAAGTATTATTATTTTCGGCTTCTGAATAAGTGCTCTTGCAATACAAAGGCGTTGCTTCTGACCGCCAGAAACATTTACACCGCCCTGCCCCAGATAAGTTTCATATTTATCAGGAAAGCTCATTATAAAATCATGTGCCTGAGCAATTTTGCAAGCCGTTTCTATTTCTTCATCAGTTGCATTTTCACCGCCCCAACGCAAGTTTTCCTTTATTGTACCTGAAAACAAAACATTGTTTTGAAGCACCATACTTACGCTGTTACGCAAGGCTTTTATGCTGTAATCCTTTACATTTTTTCCTGCAACAAGCAATTCTCCCTGCGTAACATCATAAAGGCGTGGAATAAGCTGAACAAGGGTTGATTTTGCACTTCCCGTACCGCCGATTATTCCTATTGTTTCACCAGAATTTATTTTAAGGTTAATATCAGAAAGCACATTGTTTTCTGCGTTTTTATTATATTTGAAGCAGACATTTTTAAACTCAATTTCACCATTTTTTGCTGGTTGATTATCAGCGTTTTCTCCGTCTGTTATATCAATTTTTTCATCAAGCACCTCTTCTATTCTCTGGAAAGATGCCTTTGAAATAACAAGCATAACAAAAATTATTGAAAGCATCATAAGGCTCATCATAATCTGAATTGAATAGGACACATAGCTTGTAAGCAAGCCTATTTCTATATTGCCTGAAATAATTTCTTTACTGCCAAGCCAAAGCACAACAACTATTGTTGCAAAAACTGTAAACATCATAAACGGCATTGTTGCAACCAAAAGTTTTTCGGCTGAAATTGATGCTTCTCGCAATTCATCATTTGCATCTTTAAATTTCTTCTTTTCATAATCTGAACGAACAAACGCCTTTACAGCTCTTATTGAAATAAGATTTTCCTGAACTGAGGCATTCAAGGCATCAAACTTTTTAAGCATAAACTTAAATTTAGGAAAAGCAATAGCACCTATCAAACCTAAAACTATTGCAAGAACAGGAACTGAAACAGCAAAAGCCAAGGAAAGCTTAGGGCTTATTACAACTGTCATCGCCAAAGCACCTATAAGCATAAGCGGTGCTCGGAAGCATATACGCAAAACCATCATAAAAGCAGTCTGAACTGAATTTATATCAGTTGTGAGCCTTGTAACAAGTGAGGCTGTACTGAATTTATCAATGTTCGAAAAAGAAAAATCCTGAACCTTATGGAAAAGCTTTTCTCTCAAATTTGAACCAAAGCCCATACCTGCCTTTGCGGCAAATTTTGCAGCAAACGCACCACAAGCAAGAGAAAACAATGCAACCGCAACCATCAATGCACCTGTCTTTGCAACATAGCCAACGCCCCTATTCTGCATTATTCCCTCGTCAACAATTTTTGCCATAATAAAAGGAATAAAAATTTCGCATATAACCTCAAAGATTATAAACAGCGGTGAAAGCAAAGCTTCTTTCACATAGCCCTTTACAAAAGGCTTGAATTTCTTAATCATCATCTTCCTCCTTATTATCCTCTGAAAAAATCTCTTTTTCTGTTTTTATTAAAGAAATTATATTTTCTGATTTGAATTTTTCACCCGTAAGATTAACTATAATTCTGTCAAGATATTCTGACAGTTGATTGCACTCGCTCTGTGAAAAGCCTGCGAACATATTGCTATCAAGGCTTTCAAAAAACACTTGTGATTTTTCAAACAACTCTCTGCCCCTTTCAGTTGCGTTGAGCCGTTTACAGCGTGTATCATTTTCATCATTTCTGCGTTCAACAAGTCCCGATTTTTCCATTCTCTTTATTGAAACGGCTATACTTGCGCAAGAAACACCTATATAGTTTGCAAGCTCCTTTTGCGTACAGCCCTCGTTTTTTATTATATATGAAAGTATGGGGTGCTGACCGCAATAAAGCCCAGTCTTTTTCATATTTTTCATTACTGCAATTCTATTCATAAGGCTGATTTGCCCTAATCTCTGCACTATTTCTTTACAGCTTACGTCAGACAAAAGCTTCATCTCCCAAAACAGTTATATGTTTAACAGTTAATCGTTTAACTATTTTTTTAGTATAATCTTAAATACAAAAAAAGTCAACAAAAAAGCACAGATAAAATTCTGTGCTTTTTTATTTTTAATTGTGTAAAAGGAAAACTGATGCAAGTCCAAAATAAATCATAAGTGTAACTGCATCAACTATTGTTGTAATCATAGGTCCTGCCATAAGTGCTGGATCAAGCTTACAGAGCTTTGCAAGTATCGGCAAGGTACAACCGATAGTTTTTGCAAAAACGACTGCACAGAACATAGCACCACAGGTTACAAGATATACCTTTGCGTCTGCGTGTCCGAAAATGAACAATCTGCCAAGATTTACAACGGCAAGTATGCTACCGCATATTGCTGCAACTCTTATCTCTTTCCAGAGAACCTTGAAATAATCTTTAACGGTTATATCGCCAAGGGCAAGACCACGAATTATAAGCGTTGCAGTCTGTCCGCCTGAATTACCGCCCGTATCCATAAGCATAGGAATTGAAGCAGTAAGACCTACAACAAGCGAAAGCATACCTTGGAATTTATCAATAAGCTGACCTGTAAAGGTACCTGAAATCATAAGAATTAAAAGCCATAAAATTCTGTTTTTTGCAAGCTTGAAAACGCCTGTTTTTAAATATTCGCTTTCAGAAGGATGAACAAGAGCCATCTTTTCAAAGTCCTCGGTGTTCTCTTCTTCGATGATGTCAACGATATCGTCGATAGTGATGATACCAACAAGTCTGTTTTCATTATCTACAACAGGAATTGTAAGCAAGTCATATTTCTTTGCAAGTGCTGCAACTTCTTCCTGGTCGGTATGAGTTTTAACGCTTATAACCTGGTCAACATCGTCCATAATATCACGCACACAGGTATTACCGTCTGCAAGGATAAGGCTTTTAAGAGGAAGTATTCCTATAAGATGGCGTGACGGATCAATACAATAGCAGGTATAAATCGTTTCTTTATCAACACCTGTTTTTCTGATATTTTCTATCGCCTGATTAACCGTAAGATTATCGTGCAATTCAACCATTTCATTGGTCATTATGCTACCTGCGGAATTATCAGGATACTGCAAAAATCGGTTTATAGTTGACCTTGTTTCAGCATCTGTATTTGCAAGAACTCTTCTTACAACATTTGCGGGAACTTCTTCAAGGAAGTCAACTGTATCATCAAGGAACAAATCATCAATAAGAACACGAAGCTCCTTATCGGTATATCCCTCTACAATAGCCTGCTGATTTTCCGTTTCAAGATACGGGAAAACATCGGCGGCTAAATCCTTCGGCAATATGCGGTATATAAGCAAAAGTTTTTCCGTTTCAAGCTCCTGCAAAAATTCCGCAACATCGACCTCATTCATTTCTGACAAGATAGCTTTCATCTTTGCAAAATGGTTATTTTCAAGCAAATCAAAAAGCTCCTGAAATTTAATTTCTTCCATAAAAAAACACCTCTTTGCGCACAACAAACACACGCAAAAAGGCTCATAATTTCATTTAATAATAAAGCTTATCTATTAAACAAGTGAGTCTTTTTACGAATATTTGTTGTGTTAAATAATCGAACGGGAACTGCTGACCTGCTACTGTCAATAGTATCCATAAAACTCACCTACCTCGTTTATTTTTCAAAAAAAGTGCCTTAAACCCTTGATACGCTTAGAAAAAAATTTTTTTT
>JAILBY010000241.1 GCA_024680655.1 Clostridiales bacterium
TAAAAAAGATGAAATAATCAGTTTTCGACTGCCGTCGGGGCTTTCATTTTCTTCTCGTTGAAGAAGAAAACGAAACAAAAGAAGTCAAGTTAAGGGGCACCAGACTACTGCGACAAAAGTCTGGTTCCCCTTAACAATCCCTTCCCATTTCATTTCTGCTCTGATAAAGCCCGTCAGTTTTTACCCTCTGCAAAAATTTAATTCTAATCTTGCAAAGCCACTTCCAACGGCTTTGCTTTTTTGTTTGCTGATAATTAAAAAGCAAAAAAAGATAAAACTAAAAACATCAGGCGTTGTAAGTGCCTGATGTAAGATTAAATTTAAAGTTAGCACAAATCAAAAGCCCACCACGGTCTCAATGCTCTTTAATGGCACAGGAAGAGGTTTCCAAAGGGGAAACACGAATAGAATGCGACAACGAGGGTTTCCCCTTTGGCGGCGTTCTCTTGCCGAGCGTTCTCTTTCGCTGTTGAAAGAGAATGCGAGCCGTCGGAGACTAAACTGATTGTTTTATGCAAGAAAAAATGAAAATAGCAGAAACCGGAACCGCCTCTGCTATTTTTAAAATCATATTAAATTATTTCATTTTCCATGTTGTCGGTGTAAGAAGTACAAGGACAGGGAAAATATCAAGTCTGCCTGCGAGCATATCAAAGCACAAAACTATCTTTGAAAGAACTGAGAAACTGCTGAAATTGCCCGTAGGACCTATAAGGTCGCCCAAGCCTGGTCCAACATTATTAAGGCAGGTTATAACCGAAGTTATATTTGTTGTCATATCAAAATTATTTATACAGATTAAAAGAACTGATGTTACAAGGACAATAAGATATGCCATAAGATAGACCTTTAAACCCGTAAGCACGCTTGCTTCAACAGGTTTTTTGTCAACCTTTACCGTCAGCACACTTCTCGGACTTAACATTTTGCGTACATCCTTTGAGGTTGATTTGACAAGCATTATTATTCTTATAATCTTCATACCACCGCCGGTTGAACCTGCACAACCGCCAAAGAACATAAGCATTAAAAGTATGCCTTGTGAAAGATAAGGCCATTTAACGAAGTCAGCCGTCGAAAAACCCGTTGTTGATATTGTGGCAGTTACTTGGAACAGAGCATCTCTGAAACTCATTTCCGCATTGTTATAGAGCGGATATATGTTAAAAGATATAATTCCGACACTTACAAAAATTATAAGAAGAAAAGTACGCAATTCTTCGTTGCGGAAAACCATACCAAATTTACCGAGAATCATAAAATAAAACATTGAGAAGTTTACGGCAAACAAGGTCATAAAAATAGAAATCACATAAGTAATATAAGGGCTGTTATAAGCGGCAATACTTGCGTTTTTGACTGCAAAGCCACCTGTACCTGCTGTACCAAAAGCTGTAACAACGCTGTCAAAGAACGGCATACCACCGATAAGAAGTAACAAAACAAGAATAACTGTAAGAACAGTATAGATTGTATAGAGAATTCTTGCTGAAACATTAAGTTTTGAAGTAAGCTTACCGATTTTAGGTCCCGTTGACTCTGCACGAACAAGGTGCATAGTAGCTGTATCTGACTTCGGAACAATGGCTATAAGGAAAACAAGAACACCCATACCGCCTAACCAGTGTGTAAAGCTTCGCCAGAAAAGAACACCCTTTGGCAAGCCCTCAATAGCATTAAGTATTGTCGCACCCGTTGTTGTAAAGCCGGAAACGGTTTCAAAGAAAGAATCTATATAAGAAGGAATTGCACCGCTTAAATAAGCTGGCAAAGCACCTGCAAGGCTCATAAAAATCCACGCAAGTCCAACAATTACAAAGCCCTCTTTTGCATATATTCTTTTATCCTTTGGCTTTAAGAACAAAGAGAGTACACCTATTGCTGCACAGATAAGGATAGGTATCAAAAAGCAGAGATAATTACCCTCTCTGTAATAAAAGGCAACCATTAAAGGCAGGAGCAAAACTATCGCTTCAATGCCCATAATCTTGCTTAAAACATAAGATATAACTTTATAATTCATCAGCTTATTTCCTCAAAATATCTTCTAAATTTGTTATATGTTTATCTGTTGTTATAACAATTACACGGTCGTGAACCTGAATAACGCTTTTTCCGTTAGGTGTAATTGTTTTATTGCCTCTTATTATGCAGGCCATAAGCATATTATCTTTAAGTTCAAGCTCTGAAATAGGCTTTTTAGTAAATGAAGTTTCATTATTTACGGCAAATTCAAGAGCCTCAATCTTTCCGTTAACAAGGCGATAAAGTGTTCTTACGGCACTTCCGTCAGAATTTTCTTTCGCTCTTACATATCGTGAAATAACATCCGCTGTAATATTCTTTGGCAAAATTATGCTTGCATTTGAAACATTGTCAAAAATATCAACCATTGAAAGACGATTGATTTTACAAACAATCTTTTTAACCTGTTTTATATCAGCATACATTGAAAGGACTATGTTTTCTTCGTCTATACCCGTAAGGGCAACGCAAGCGTCCATATCCTCAATTCCTTCTTCTACAAGAAGGTCATGGTCTGTACCGTCACCGTTTATGATAGTTGCTTCCGGGAAGGCTTCGCTCATCAAAAGGCAGGTCTTTTCGTCTTTTTCTATGATTTTAACCTTTGCACCCATATCAACAAGCTGTCTTGTAAGGTGATAGGCTATTCTGCCGCCGCCGATTATCATAATATTTTTCGACTTTGATTTTAATATTCCGAGCTTTCGGAAAAATCCGACCATCTGAGAATGTGAAGCGGCAATATTTATCTTATCGCCTGCATTGATAATCGTTTCACCGTTAGGAATAATAACCTCGTCGCCGTGCTGAATTGCACATATAACAACATTTGTTTTTAAATCATCAAAAATGTTCTTGATTGCCATACCTGCAATTTTGCTTTCCTCTGAAATCTTTATTTCAACAATGTCAAAACGACCTTTTGCAAAGGTTTCAAATTTCATAGCCGATGGAAAGCTCAAAATTCTGGCAATTTCATTTGCAGCATCATATTCAGGGTTAATCATCATACTCATACCGAGCTCATCACGCATAAATATATGCTGTTTTGAATAGTTCGGATTACGCACTCTGGCGATACAATGTCTTGAACCGAGTTTTTTTGCTATCATACAGATAAGCAGATTAACCTCATCAGACGGAGTGGTAGCAATACAAATGCGTGCAGTTTCTGCACCTGCTTCCTTTAAAATTTCAACAAGCGTACCGTTACCTACAACGCCTTGAATATCAAGCTTATTTATTGTGTTTTCAATAACTGATTCCTGTGTATCAACAACAGTTAAATCGTGACCGTCGTTTACAAGATATTCAGTTATCGCTGAACCTATCTTGCCAAGGCCTACAACAACAATTTCCATTTTTATTTATTCTCCTGAAATTTTTCAAGCAATTTTTCAACTGCTGGTTTAATATAAACTTCATCTGCAAGTTCAACAGCACCTTTATCAACAAGGCTTGCATTCTTGCTATCAATAGGCATTGTTGCAAGAACGGGTACATTGAGAGCCTTTGCAACCTCTTCGGCTTTGCTTTCACCGAAAATATTTATCTTCTTTCCGCAGTCAGGGCATATAGTATAGCTCATATTTTCAACAATACCAAGAACAGGCACATTCATAAGCTGAGCCATATTATAAGCCTTTTTAACTATCATTGTAACCAAGTCCTGCGGAGTTGTAACAACAATTATGCCATCAACAGGCAAGCTCTGGAAAACAGTAAGCGAAACATCGCCCGTTCCTGGTGGCATATCAACAAACATATAGTCAACATCGCCCCAGCAAACCTCAGACCAAAACTGCTGAATAACGCCTGAAATAACAGGACCTCTCCATACAACAGGATTTTCTTCCTTTTCAAGAAGAAGATTTATTGACATAATCTCAATTCCTGTTTTTGTTTTTCTTGGCAAAAGACCAAGCTCGTTTTGTTCTGCGTTGCCGTGAACACCAAAAGCCTTTGGTATTGACGGACCCGTTATATCAGCATCAAGAATAGCAACCTGATTGCCTCTTGCCTGAAAAGCTGACGCAAGCAAAGATGTAACCATACTTTTACCAACGCCACCCTTACCGCTTACAACGCCGATAACCTTTTTTATATTACTATACTGATTTTGCGGAATATGCAGGTCTTGTTTTTCTGAACAGTTTGAAGAACAAGAGGAGCAATTACCTGTGCAACCTGAACTTTTTTCTTCTGGCATATAAACACTCTTTTCTAAAATATATTATTTAATAACAAATTATATAAAAGCACTTTTAGACGAAAATGTCAAATTTTATATATTTATTTAAAATTTGCATAACCCCCTGCTTTTATTTTTTTATTATCTTTTTTCATTTGACTATTATTCAAGTGCTGAAAATAAAAATGATTTTATGATACTTATTAAATTAAAAAGAGAATGCGAGCTGTCGGAGACTAAACTAAAAATTTTATCTTTCTAAATTAAGCAAGATAAATCATTACCTTTCGACTGCCGTCGGGGCTTTCATTTTACCCTCTGCAAAAATTTAACTTGATATAGCAAAGCCACTTCCAACGGCTTTGCTGATAAATTTTCTCAAACTTACTTCTAAATTTTTACTGATACGCAAATACTTTCTTTTTTATCAAGAAAAAAGTATAGATAAAATTATTCGGTAGCATATCTATAATAGCAGACTTAAAGTAATA
>JAILBY010000246.1 GCA_024680655.1 Clostridiales bacterium
TACAAAATTACATCATTAGCCCTATTACCTAACATAATTCTATCATTTCACCCATTTTTTGTCAAGATTTTTTTGTTGAAAAAATAGACTATTGTTTAAATAAATTGTTAGTGTTGCATATAAATTTTTGACATTTTTTCAAGTTGAAAAAAATTATCGCCATTTATATGTAAAAATTGCACAACTTATTCTACTTGTTCTACTAAAAAATACACAAACACTTGTTTTTTTATAATCTTTTTTTTTACTTTATTTATAGAAAAATCATCCATATAACAAAGAAAAACCCGTATAAAATACGAGTTTTTCTTCCTTTATTATACATTAAAATTTTATTTTAACAGTGCATCACTTTTCTATACTAATCACATCAAAAGCATCAAAGCCCACATCGTCAATCGCCTTTATGAAAACTTCATCATCAATCTCTTTTGAAAGAGTAACAACAGCCGCCTTATTTTCAAGGCTTACATCAACATCCTGAACGCCGTCAATAGCGTTAAGGCATTCTCTTACACTATCAGCACAATGGCTACAATGCATTTCATCAATAAAAATTTTTTTCTTCATACTAATCGCTCCTTTACTTTTTTAATCTCAATGAATTTGAAACGACCGTTATTGAACTGAGTGACATAGCCGCCGCTGCAATCATCGGGCTTAAAAGAGGACCACCGAAAATATGCAACGCCCCTGCCGCAACAGGTATTCCAAGCGAATTATAAGCAAACGCCCAAAAGAGATTTTGCTTTATTATCCGCATCGTTTTCTTTGAAAGCTCAATTGCTTTATAAACAAGTGCAATATCAGAATTCATCAGGACTATATCTGCACTTTCCATAGCAACATCAGTACCGTTTCCCATAGCAATACCGACATCAGCAAGAGTAAGTGCAGGAGCATCGTTTATTCCGTCACCAACCATAGCAACAACCTTGCCCTGATTTTTGTATTTCTCAACAACCTCGGATTTATCCGTCGGCATAACCTGAGCAAAAACTGTTTCAATACCAACCTGTGACGCAATATGCCTTGCTACATCTTTATTATCACCCGTAAGCATAACAATTTCAAGTCCTAAATTGTTAATTTTTTTTATCGTTTCCTTTGCGTTTGGTTTTATAGTATCTGCAACGGCAATAACGCCAATCATTTCGCCATTTAACGCAACTGCAACGGGCGTTTTGCCCTCTTTGCCGAAAGAATGTATAGCCTCTTTGAATTGAGCCATATCAATATCATTTTCAGCCATAATTTTTTCGTTGCCGACAAGTACACTCTCCCCGTCAACCATAGCCGAAACACCTTTGCCTGAAATTGCTTCAAAGCTTTCAGCCTCTTTCAATTCAATTTTTTCAGCCTTTGCAAAGTCAACAATCGCCTGACCTAAAATATGCTCACTGCCTTGTTCGGCACTTGCAGCAATCAAGAGCAATTTTTCTTTATCTTCGCTTATAATATCAGTAACGCTCGCCTTGCCGTTGGTTATTGTTCCCGTCTTATCAAGAATAACAACATCAACCTTGTGAGCCACTTCAAGTGCCTCACCGCTTTTTATCAATATTCCCTCTCTTGCACCCTTGCCCGTTCCAGCCATAATAGCAGTAGGCGTTGCAAGTCCGAGTGCACAAGGGCAAGCAATAACAAGAACAGCAACAAATATTTTAAGAACAAATTCTATTTTTTCGCCCGCTATAAAAAACCATAGCAAAGCAGACACTAACGCTATCAGCATAACAGCAGGCACAAAAATTGCAGATATTTTATCAGCAAGCTTTGCAACGGGCGCTTTTGTTGCCTGAGTTCTTTCGATTAAATCAATAATCTGTGAAAGAGCAGTTTGAGAATTTTCCTTTGTAACCTCAACTCTCAAAAGACCATTTTTGTTGAGCGTTCCGCTGAAAACATCATCGCCTTCTTTTTTGGAAACGGGTACACTTTCGCCCGTAAGCATAGATTCATCAACATAAGAACTACCGCTCACAATTTTTCCGTCAACAGAAACCGCCATACCTGGCTTTATTATAACAATATCGCCTATCTGTATATCTTCAATATCAATTTTAATTTCAACTGAATTTTTTTCTATGATGGCAGTTTTAGGTGCAAGCTCCATAAGCGAAACTATCGCCTGCGAGGTTTTAGCCTTGCTTCTTGCTTCAAGCATTCTTCCAAGAAGTATAAAAGTCACTATTATTCCAGCCGACTCAAAATAAAGAGCATGTACGGCGTGTGCGTCCGCTTTCGCTATAATCAGATAAAGCGAATAAAGACTATAAACAAAAGCAGAACCCGAACCGATAGCGACAAGAGTATCCATATTAGGACTGCCGTGCAACGCCGTTTTAACGCCGACAGTATAGAATTTTCTGCCCGAAATCATAATCGGTATAACCAACAAAAGCTGAACAAGTGCAAAAAAGAACGGATTTTTTTCCATATCCATAAAGGACGGTATAGGCATTCCAAGCATACTGCCCATTGAAATATAGAAAAGAGGTATCGCAAACGCAAGTGCTGAAAAGAACTTTATTTCAGCCTCTTTGCTTTTCTTTTTTGTCTTTTCTTTTTCTTTTTCAGCATCATTTTTTTCAATTTCAAGCGGCGAAAAGCCTGCTTTTTGAATAGCGACTCTGATTTTTTCTTTATCAGTCTTATCTTCATCGTAAACCACAACCGCCTTTGCTGTTGTGAGATTTACATTAGCCGCCTTAACTCCGTCAAGTTTTAAAAGCACACGCTCCGCCCTTGACGAACAAGCGGCACAGGTCATTCCGTCAACAATAAATTTATATTCCTTTATATTTTCCATAATTTTCCCCCCAAGTTAGCCTTTGCTAATTTCATTTTAATTATATCACATACTTAAAAAATATCAAGCCTTTTCAGGAGCAAGAAGCAAAGGCTGTAACTGTTCGCCTTTTAAAGCACACTCAACCGCTTCAAGCGTTTTTGTGAAATCGGCAACAACAGAATTAGGTTTTTTCTTATAGTTATCCTGTGACATAGGCACAAAATAGATATTTTTAAAATTCATAAGCTGCCCTATGTTCTTTGCCGCAGTTCCAAGTGCATCATTAGTTGAAACTGCAATAACTATCGGTCTGTTATTTCTGAGATGTGCCTTTGCCGCAAGAGTTACAGGCGTATCGCTTATTCCGTTTGCAAGCTTTGCAAGAGTATTGCCCGTACAAGGCTCTATTACAAGTATATCCAAAAGTTTTTTTGGACCTATCGGCTCTGCTTCATAAATTGATTTTATTATCTTATTTGAAGTTATTTTTTCTATTTCATTTATAAAATCATCAGCTTTGCCAAAGCGTGTATCCGTTGTGGCTGATGTTACTGACATAATAGGCTGAACCTTTGCACCTGCTTTTACAAGGTTTTCTATCTGAGGTATAACCTTTGAAAAGGTGCAAAAAGAACCGCACATAGCAAATCCGACTGTTAAATCAGTCATCAATTATCCTCCTCGTTATATTTTTTTCAGTATTGTCTTTGCAAGAATTTTCCCTGCCTTTTCAGGAAAATATTTTCCTGGTAAGCCAAGTGCTTTTTCTGCTCTGATATTCTTTTCCTGTGCATAGCCGAAGTCCACGCCAAACGGTGCAGATGCTATATCCACAATAAATACGCTTTCTTTCACAAAATCAAGAATATCAGCGTTGATAATAACTGAGGGAACTGTATTTATAACAATATCATAATATGAAATATGCTCTTTTAAGCAAGAGAGCTTCAATGCGTCAAAGCCGTCCGAGCTTATTTTTTTCAGCACCTCGTCACGCCTTGCACAAACAGTTATACTTCTGAATTTATCCTTTAATTTTTTAGAAAGTGCCTTGCCCGTAAAGCCATAGCCTGTAATAAGACAGTTATATTCCTTTAAATCCTTATTTTCATTATTTAAAATTTTCTCAACTGCAAGTGCTGTAAGCTCTGCATTTTTCGAGGTGTATTCAAAATCAGAAAAATATATAAACTTACCGCCCGCTCTTTTATCAAGCATATCAAGAATTTCGCTTCCAGCCTTGCCACAAAAGACAAAGTTTTCAGCCGTCAGAAGCGAATAAATTTCATTGAGGTCTATTTTAAATTTTGAAAGCGGTGCGTTAAGAGTGAGCATATCTCTTGTTATAGGGGCAGGTAAAACTATGTTTTTGTAATCGCTCAACACTTTTATATTTTCTCTTTTTATCTCTTCAAAGCCCTCGCAGTTGTCAAAGCCTGACAACGCTACGCTATAACCATTGTTATATAATTCCTGAGCCATATAGGCATAGCGTTTATCTCCGCCTAAAATCAAAAAATTATCATAGTTTTTCATATTTCATTCCCCCCATTACACTACATATTATGAAATAATCATTTTGAGTGTGTCAATTTTCAAAAAAGTGTTTATTTATTCTGCGTTTTGCAATATAATAGAAAAGATGATTGTATTTTTTCTTGAAAGGATTTGAGATATATGCAGGAAATAGACAAACTGCTTAAAGAAATCAAAAGAATTCATTTTATAGGTATAGGTGGCTCTGGTATGTGCCCTCTTGCAGAAATATTGCACGATTGGGGCTATCAGCTTTCAGGCTCGGACAACAACGAAAGTGATAATGTTGAAAGAATGAAATCACTTGGCATTCCCGTTATAATGGGACAAAAAGCCGAAAACATAAAAGGTGCTGAAATGATAGTATATACCGCCGCACTTCTTTCAGATAATCCAGAGCTTGTTGCCGCAAAAGAAAGCGGTATCCCAACCTTTGAAAGAGCAACTCTTTTCGGTGCAATTTCAAGAATGTACTCAAACTGTATGGCTGTTTGCGGAACTCACGGAAAAACAACCGTAACCTCAATGCTTACACAGATAATGGTACAATGTGGAAAAGACCCGTCAGCAGTTATCGGCGGAACATTACCGCTTATCAACAGTCACGGCAGGTCGGGTAAATCTGAAAACTTTGTCTGCGAAGCGTGTGAATTTGTTGATACATTCTTACAGCTTTCCCCTGATGTTGCTATCATTTTGAATATCGACGAAGACCACCTCGACTATTTCAAAACTCTCGATAATATTATAGCATCATTCAGAAAATTTGCATCTATGGCAACAAAGACTATTATCTATAACGGTGATGATGAAAACACCTTAAAGGCTGTTGAGGGTATCGACAAGAAAAAAATCACTTTCGGTTTTGACAGCAAAAACGATTATTATCCTGAAAACATATCTTTTACAAGAGGTGCTTTTGCAAAATTTGATGTATGCTCAAACGGAAAAACTCTTGCAACAATACAGCTTGGCGTTCCAGGCAAACACAATATATTAAATGCACTCGCTGCAATAGCAACAGCACTTGACAACGGCGTTGGAATTGACGAATGTATCGCTTCGCTTTCTCAATTCAAAGGTGCTGGCAGACGCTTTGAAATGCTCGGTCAATACAAAGGAATAACCTTTGCCGACGACTATGCACATCACCCGGCTGAATTAAAGGTTACTCTTGAAGCGGCCATGAAAATGGATTACAACGCTGTATGGGCAGTTTTTCAGCCATTCACATATTCAAGAACTTATCTTCTTATGGACGACTTTGCCGAGGTGCTTAAAATACCAACACATACAGTTATGACTGAAATAATGGGTTCAAGAGAACGCAACACATATAATGTGTATACAAGTCAGCTTGCCGAAAAAATCCCTGATAGCGTATGGTTCAACACCTTTGAAGAAGTCGCAGATTATATAGTTAAAAACGCAAAAGAGGGCGATTTGGTAATAACTCTCGGTTGTGGCGATATTTATAAAGCGGCAAGAATGATGATTAAAAAATTAAATCA
>JAILBY010000250.1 GCA_024680655.1 Clostridiales bacterium
AATCATACCTGATGCAGATTTTTCAGAGAAGATGCCCTGACTCATATTAACAAGTCCACGCATTGACATCTGAACAATAGCATTAGTAATCATTTCAACATTATCATCATTACCGATAAGACCTGCAACCCATACCATAAATTTATAAATCTTCTTGCCCCACTTTGAATCCTTTGCATCTTCAAAGTTAGAGTTAATATCAAACGGAAGATTAGGGTCACGCTTAATAGGTGGAATATCACGACCTAAAACAGCCTTGAACTGTTCATCAGGAAGATTCTGAATGTTTGCACCATAGTAACTTGGAGCAGTTGTTGAATAATCAGGAACAATAGCCTTATCCTGTGTTGTTTCAACCTCAACAGTAGCAGTAAGCTTATTTGCTGCATCACGGCTTGAAGAAGCAACGATTATTGTGAATTCACCGCTTTCAACATGCCAGTCTGAAATATTGACATTGTAATAAGCAAATGCTCTCTTTTCAAGTTCGATTTCAACTGTCTTTTCTTCGCCAGCTTTAAGGAATACCTTTTTGAAGCCTTTAAGTTCCTGCGAAGGTCTGTAAATTGTGCTTTCGTTATCTGTAACATAAAGCTCGCAAACCTCTGCACCGTCAACCTTACCTGTATTCTTAACTTTGAAAGATACTGTAAGCTTATCTGTATCCTTAATCTTTGTATCGCTGAGTTTAATATCAGAATATTCAAAGGTTGTGTATGAAAGACCGTAACCGAATGGGAAGAGAACTTTCTTATCTGCTGTATCATAATATCTGTAACCAACATAAACGCTTTCTCTGTGTTCAACAGTAGCAGGGTTACCAGGATAGTAGTTATAGCAAGGAGTATCTTCTAATGAAAGAGGATATGTTTCAGCAAGCTTACCTGATGGGTTTACAGCACCTGTGAGAAGGTCTGAAACAGCGTGACCTGATGCCTGACCGCCAAGATAAGAGTTGAGCAAAGCCTTTGCCTTTGGAAGCCAAGGCATAAGAACAGGAGCACCGCCTGCAAGAACTACGATAACATTTTCATTTACCTTTGCAATCTCTTCAACAAATTCATTGTGAGATGTAGGTAAATCAAGGTGCTTTCTGTCAACACCCTCTGATTCATATTTTTCTGTAAGACCGATAAAAACAATAACTGCATCGCTATTCTTTGCAAGGTCTTTTGCTTCATTGAGAAGCTTTTCGTCAAGAGTATTGCAGTTTGACTTTTCATAGCCCTTTGCATACTCAACATTCATTCCAGCCTCTTTGAGTGCGTCAAAAGCATTATCCTGAACAGTAGGATTAACTGCTGATGAACCAGCACCCTGATAACGAGGAGCCATAGCCATTTCACCAACAACAGCATACTTCTTATCCTTTGAAAGAGGAAGCATATTGTTTTCATTTTTAAGAAGAACCATAGACTGAGTTGCAATCTTTCTTGCAAGTTCATTATGTCCTTCAATGCTGTATTTATAGCCCTGGTTTTTCTTTCTTGTTTCCTGAGCTTTGAGGATTATATCAACAATACGGTCAACTCTTTCGTCGAGGATAGACTCATCAAGTCTGCCCTCCTGAACTGCCTTTACAAGCTTTGCTTCGTTTATACCGTGAGATGAAGGCATTTCAACCTCTTGACCGTTTCTGATACCTTCAACGATATCGCCCTCTGCACCCCAGTCAGTGATAACGATACCCTCGTGTCCCCAATCTTTTTTGAGGACTTTATTAAGAAGCCAGTCGTTTTCTGAGCAGAAATCGCCGTTAAGTCTGTTATAAGCACTCATAACAGTCCAAGGCTGAGCTTTTTTTACGCCTATTTCAAATGCTGGGAGGAAAATTTCTCTTAAAGTTCTCTCATCTGCAACAGCGTCGATAATCATACGGCGTGTTTCCTGGCTGTTTACTGCAAAATGCTTGAAAGAAACGCCTACGCCCTTTGACTGAACACCGTTTATGTAACCTGCGGCAATATTACCTGCAAGGAATGGGTCCTCTGAAAAATACTCAAAGTTTCTGCCACAAAGTGGTGAACGCTTCATATTACAACCTGGGCCAAGAAGAATTGAAACCTCTTCCTGCAAGCACTCTTCACCAAGAGCCTGACCCATTTCATAAATCAAATCTGGATCCCAAGAGCAAGCAGTAGTAACTGCTGTTGGGAAAGCTGTTGCAGGACGGCTTGCGTTTATGTTTGCAACGCTGTCCTCTGCACCTTGTTTACGAAGTCCGTGAGGGCCATCTGATACCATAATAGACTCCAAGCCGAGTCTGTCAAGCCCTTTAAAATGCCAATAGTCTGCACCTGAACAAAAACTTGCTTTTTCTTCAAGTGTCATCTGGCTTATCAAATCCTGATGCTTCATTAGAAAATCCTCCGTGTAAATAAAATATATTATTTTTAGAATAGAATTCAACCTTCTATTCCTGAATAGCCTAATTTTAAACGCTATAATGATATTTTATAATATTATACTAAAAATTTCAACGCTAAAAAAATAATTTTATCTTATTTACAAAAACGGAGTCAATTTTCTGTTTCTTCTGACAATTCCAAGCCTAAAACCTCTTCCGACTCTCCTTGTTCCATACTGTCAAAGGAGCGGAGCTTTTTCTGTATGATACTGTTTCTCTTTTGTGCATCGTCAAGTGTCTTGCCAGCCTCGTCAATCTTCTTTTTAGCCTTTTCAAGCATTATCCCGAACTTATCATACTGAGCCTTTGTTGCACTCAGCACCTCTCTTACCTCTTTGGCTTTTTCATTGATAGTAACAGCCTTAAAGCCTACTGAAAGTGAGTTAAGCAAAGCAGTAATAGTAGTAGGTCCTGCAATCATTATGTTATCTTCAAGCAATTTTTCAGGCAAGCCTGAACGGGAAGATGCTATTTCTGCATACAAGCCCTCTGTTGCAAGATAAAGAATAGCAAAAGGCGTTGTCTTCGGCTCGTTGATATATTTTTTGACTTCCTTTGCTTCGTTTTTAACTCTGTCTTCAAGAGCCTTACGGCATTTCTGCACCTCGTCTGCGTTTCCGCTGTCTGCGGCTTCACAAAGGCGTACATAGTCTTCCATAGGAAATTTTGAGTCAATAGGAAGATAAGCAAAGGAAGAGCCATCGCTTGACGGAATTTTTACTGCAAACTCAACAAGTTCTCTTGAACCCTCAACCGTTGCAACATTCTTATCATACATTTTAGGTATGGTCTGGTCGAGTATTCCCTCCAACTGCACCTCTGCCCAAGTACCTCTCGCCTTAACATTAGTAAGTACTCTGTTGAGCTGACCTATATTATCGGTAACGCCCGTTGAAAGCTCCTTCATCTCACCGAGCGATTTGTAAACATTTTCAAGCTGTTCAGAAACAGTCTTAAAGGAATGATTAAGTCTTTCCGTCAATGTTGAAGTAAGCTTTTCGTCAACCGTTGCACGCATCTGGTCAAGCTTTTTCTCGTTGCTTTCCTGCATTTTGCCTATTGCACCCTCAACGATTTTCGTCTGTCTTTCATTCTGCTCAATATTATTTTCGTTGATAGCCTTCAAAGACTCGCTGACTGTTTTGTTTATTTCAAGCTGTTGCTTATAGTTCTTTTCTGTCATAGAGTCAAGCTTCTGAGTCATCTCACCAAGGTTTTTCGCCGTTTCCTCACGCATGTTTTTCTGATGCTCTGCATTCTCAATTCTCAAACGGCTTATTTCACCTGAAATCTGATTGCCGTTGCTTTCTAATTTTTCTTTCAGAACATTCAACTGAATGTTCATCTCCTGAATTTTTTCGTCAGAGCTCTTATTCTTCTTTATAAGCACTAATAAAATAGTTATTACATTTAAAATAAGGCAAGCAATAATAAGATAATCAGTCATTTTAAAGTCCTCCTGTTATTCTGCTTTTTTGATTTTAACACATTATATCTTATTTTTACAGTCATTTATCGGACAATTAAACTATTTCTGCAACATTTTGCAAAAAGTATTTACATTTTATTAAAAATTCTAACACTTGACTGAAAACAGCGAACTCTATAATTCAAAGTGTGGTAAGGAGATACTCACAAAAACAGTCAGCGTTTCTCAACGCAAGCCAAAAGCGACCGCTAATATGTTCTTACCCAAACAAAAAACAACCTTTAAGAAAGGATTGATATATATGAAAGCAATTACATCATTCAAAAGGTATGAGGAAAAATTCCTTATTTCACAGGTACAGGCACAGGCTCTTCAAGAAATATTAAAAGAGCATATGGTATATGATAAATTTTGCACCAACGGTCAGGTTTATACAATATACAATATATACTATGATACAGCAGAAAACGATATTATAAGGAAATCTGTTGCAAAGCCTTATTACAAAGAAAAATTAAGATTGCGTTCCTATGAGGAAAATCCAAAGCCAGATTCAAAAGTCTTTCTTGAATTAAAGAAAAAAATCGGCAAGGTTGTCAATAAGCGTCGTGTGGTTTTAACATATAAGCAGGCGATAGATTTCGTTGAAAAAGGAATTGTACCGAAAGCAAACGACTATATATCCGAACAGGTTATCAAAGAAATAAAATATTTTCTTGATAACAATGAGGTAAAGCCTACAACCTATATAAGCTACAAAAGAACGGCTCTTTTCGACAAGGATAATCCTGAATTCAGACTTACTCTTGACAGTAACATATTAACCCGCCGTGAAGACCTCGACTTTAACAGCGGAAGATACGGCGATGAGCTTATCGGCAAAGACCAACGACTTATGGAAATAAAAGTTCAGGGAGCTCACCCTATGTGGTTAGTTCAGGCTCTGTCTGAATTGAAAATATATAAATCAAGCTTTTCAAAATACGGCAAAGAATATCAAGGTTATATTTTGAACAATGCTTCAAAAAACCATTATAAAAAAATCGCTTAAAATAAAAACAGCGTGAAGGAGAGGTTATTATGGATTTTTTATCTTCAATTTTTTCAACAGATATAACAACATCGCTTGATGCAAAAACTATAATTTTAGTTATGCTCGCTTCTTTGATTTCAGGTTTACTTATAAGCTTTGTTTATCTTTTCACTCACAAAAAAGAGGGCTATTCACAAAGCTTTTGTGCAACGCTTGTAATGTTACCTATCATCATTTCAATAATAATTCTGCTTGTAGGCAATTCCGTTGCCCGTGCGTTTTCACTTGCTGGTGCATTCACAATCATCCGTTTCAGAAGTGCACCTGGAACACCTAAGGATATAGCCTATGTTTTCTTTACCCTTGCAGCAGGTCTTGCCTATGGTATGGGATATATCGCCTACGGTGCTTTGTTCACAATAGTACTTTGTGCAATAATGGTAGTGCTTTATCTCACAAACTATGCACACAACAAAAATACTCTTATGCACTTGAAAATAACCGTACCTGAGGATTTAAACTATCAGGGTGCGTTTGATGATATACTTGGAAATTACACAACTCACTATAAATTGACAAAGGTTAAAACAGTTGATTTTGGTGCATTGTTTGAATTAAATTATTCGATAATTCTCAAAGATAATATAGACCAAAAGAAGTTTATTGACGAATTGCGTTGCAGAAACGGTAATCTCACAATATTGCTCAATATGACAGAAAGCAACACTTCTTTTGCAGCTTAGACTTTTTCTTAAACTTTCTACTTTTTCTCCACTTTCTTTTCGTATCTTTTAAAGTGTACAACCGCCTGTTCATTACGGACAGACGGTTGTATGCTTTTATTGTATTTTATTTTATAAAATCAGACTTGCCTTTTCTTCAAGATTTCCGTTCTTATAGAAAAGCAAGGACATTGTTGCCGCTATCGTCCAGCCGATAGGCCAAGCAATCCATACTCCGATAATGCCCATAAATCTTGAAAGAATTATAGCGAGGACAACACGCAAAATCAAATCGGTAAAGGTCGCCGTCATAAAGCGGTTCATCATACCAGAGCCACGCAATATACCATCGGCAACAAGTTTAAGTGCGGCTATCATATAAAACGGAGATACTATTCTAAGAAGTTGTATTCCCGTCTGCATAGCAAGACCTGTCATATCGTCCATAAAGAGATAGAGCAAGTATCTGCCTGCAAAGAAATAGAGCAACGCAAAAGGTATCGCAATACTCCAAAACAGCTTCACACCTGCCGAAAAGCCCTGCTTTATTCTTTTAAACTCCCTTGCACCAAGGTTTTGAGCGGTATAGTTTGAAATGCCGTTGCCAAGAGTTGCAAAAGAGGTTATTACAAGATTATTCAGCTTAATGCCTGCCGAATACCCTGCAATTATACTTGCACCAAAGCTATTGATAACACCTTGTATTATGATATTGCCCACTGAAATAAAGCTTTGCTGTAAAACACTCGGTATTGCTATTTTTAATATTCTTTTGAGAATATCCCACGAAAAGCGTTTTGGCCTTTCCTCCGCCTCGATTTTTTTCAGTTTTTTCAAAATAAATGCCGTTGCAAAAATCGAGCTTATACCCTGACAAATAAAGGTTGCCCACGCAACACCAGAAACGCCCATACCAAAGGCAGTTACAAACAAAATATCAGCACCTATATTTGCCGTAGAGGATATTGCAAGAAAGATAAACGGAGTTTTTGAGTCCCCCAAAGCAGAAAAAACGCCGGTTGAAACATTATAGAAAAACATAAACGGAAGCCCGAGAATATAAATGTAAAGGTATAATTTTGAATCAGCCATAATTTCATCGGGTGTATTTATAAGCTTGAGTAATGGCGTACAAAGGCTCAGACCGAGCGTCATCAGCACAAGGCAGATAACTATACTTGAAATATAGGTAGTATATACGGCAGTTTTCATATTGGAAATTTTCTTTGCACCGAAAAGCTGAGAAACAACAACTGAACAGCCGATATTAAAGCCAAAGGAAATAGCAATAAAGATAAGCGTTATTTCATAGCTGTTGCCAACTGCCGCAAGTGCTTGTTCGCCTACAAACTTACCGGCAACAAGACTGTCAGCAATATTATAAAGCTGTTGAAAAATCACACTGCCGAAAAGTGGCAGACAAAAATTCCAAAGCACCTTTTGAGGTGAGCCAACTGTTAAATCCTTAGTCATTTCCATCTGCCTTTCTTAAAATTTTATCAAAGAATATTATAAACCCTCTACGCCTTATATCAAAACAGAATTTTATTTTGTATTTTCATTATTTTTTATGCACTTTTCAAGATTTATCTCAATCGTATTAAAATCATCTTCGTTCAATCCAAGTAAAGAGCAAAGCTTTTCAGGCTCTTTTATAAGCCCTTCCTTCTCTTTCTTTTCAAGCCTTTTTATCATATATTCAGCCTTGCAGGCTTTTTTCTTCTCATCAGTCTGCCATACTCTTTCAACTCTTATTACATTATGCGATTTTGTGTATTTTGCTCCTTGCGGAGATTTGAAATAATGTTCCTTGACTCTTCTGCAAATATCCGTTGTATAGCCTGTGTATATTGAGTTATCCGAGCATCTTAACATATAGACAAAATATTGCATTTTATTTCTCCTTTTATTGAAAACAAGACAGTACTATTATATAATTAAAAAATCAATAATGAAAGGGTGAACTTTATGCAGATAAGAATTATAAAAAAAGAAGAATACCCACAAGCCTTTGAACTTGTTTTCAGAGTTTTTGATAAATTTGAAGCTCCCGAGTATTCGCAAGAGGGTATTGACTCTTTCAAAAAATCGCTTTCAGATGAAAAATATATTTCTCAGCTTGAAATATATGCAGCCTTTGAAAATGAAAAAATTATAGGTGTTATCGCAACACGCAACAGCGGTAACCATATAGCCCTTTTCTTTGTTGACGAAGAATATCAGAGACAAGGTATCGGCAAAAAATTATTCCAGCTTGCAATCGCTGATAATTATACGGGAACAGTAACCGTTAATTCCTCGCCCTATGCGGTCAAAATCTATGAAAAGCTTGGCTTTGAAAAGGTAAGTGAAGAAAAGGTTGACGATGGTATAAGATATACTCCTATGTTTTATAAAGTTAATTGATT
>JAILBY010000018.1 GCA_024680655.1 Clostridiales bacterium
TCTTTAATTCATCAATTATGGCTTCATCTTTAATTTTGCTCAAATCGGGTGATGAGCAAATAGCATACATATTTTTAAGATTATAATATTTCAAAAGGTCATCAGGAACATCACCATCACGATTCTTTTTATAGCTTTCGCCTGAAATAGTGAACCCTGCCTTTTCAGCCTTTTTTATCGCTTTTCTGAATTCATCTGTTTTCTTTAAAATCAGTTTTCTGTAACATTCCATAAGGTGAGGGCTTGTCTGATAAAAGCCCATACCATAATCGTAAGCATTTTGTTTTATTTCAAACCAAAACGCAGGTGCGTAGAAAAAATCATTTTTATCTCTTTTAAAGGTAACCCACAAATTGCCACGATAGAGTGTTTTATCCTTTGTAAAGCGTGTATCTCGTCTTACTCTTGAAACCATTTTAGTAGGGTTATTGCAAATAAGAGAATCATACTTCAAAAGTTCAGAAGAAACTATCGCCGCAATCTGTCTTAAAGGCTTTACTGCAAGCTCGTTTATTCTTGCCTTATTTTCTTCGTAGAATATTTTAGAATTATTAAATTTATTCTGTTCAAGAAGCATTAACGCTTCCATAGTTATTCCGTCATAATCGTACATCAGATTAACCCCTTATCTGCAATTTCACTTGCTGCAAGCATAATACCGACCTTTGCCGTATGAAAATTGATTCCGCCCTGCATCCACACTGCATAAGGCTCACGCAACGGTGCGTCTGCTGAAAGCTCGATTGATGAGCCGAGTGTGAAAGCACCAGCCGACATAATAACCTTTGAATCATAGCCTGGCATATCCCACGGCTCAGGTGTAACGAAGGAGTCAACGGGTGCACCCTTTTGCATACCCTGACAAAAAGCAATAAGCCTTTCTTGATTTTCAAGCTTTACAGCCTGAATTATATCGCAACGCTTTTCGTCGCTTGACGGAGTAACGCCAAAGCCTAACTCCTCAAAAAGAGCCGATGTGAAAACCGCCGATTTAACGGCTTCGCCCGTAATATGCGGAGCATTGAAAATGCCCATAAAAAGTTCTCTGTTGTGTCCGAGTGTTGCACCGACCTCTCTGCCAAGACCAGGAGTTGTCATTCTGTAAGCACACTTTTCAACTAAATCCTTTCTGCCTGCAATATAGCCACCGCAAGGAGCAATAGCACCGCCAGGATTTTTTATAAGTGAGCCTGCCATTATATCTGCACCGACCTGAACAGGCTCTTTTTCCTGAACAAACTCACCATAGCAATTATCAACCATAATAATTGCCTTTGAATTTGCTTTTACTACATTAACTATTTCTTCAATTTCCTCAATGCCAAGGCTTGCTCTGAGGCTATATCCTCTTGAACGCTGGATATAGACCATATCAACATCGTCCTTTAAAGCCTCTTTTATTTTTTCAAGGTCAGGCTTACCGTTTTCGTCAAGCAATACCTCACGGTAATTTACGCCCCATTCTTTGAGAGAGCCTTCCCCTGCTTCACCGCTTATACCTATTATCGGCTGAATTGTATCATAAGGTCTGCCCGTAACTGCAAGCATTGTATTGCCAGGTCTTAATAAGCCGAAAAGTGCAACTGCAAGAGTATGCGTACCGCAAGTAAAGGTATGGCGTATTATACAATCCTCTGCACCGAGCGCGTCAGCCATAACCTTATCAAGTGTTTCTCTGCCTATATCGTTGTATCCATAGCCCGTTGAAGCAACAAAATGTGCAGATTCGCTAACCTTATTTTTAATAAAAGCATTGAGCATTTTCTGCTGATTGAACTCTGTTATTCTGTCAATTTCTGCAAACTTATTTTTAACCTTTTCAAGTGCCTTTTCTGACGCTTTTTCTACCTTTGGATTAACATTAAAAAATTTTTCCATTAAAAACCTTCTCCTATCGCCCAACGGGATATTTTTTCAAATCCCGATTTTTTATAAAGCTCATAATTTTTTTCTTTTTCAGTAAACAGATAAATATCGCCGTCAAAATTATATGAAAGCTTTTTCACAAGTGCCGTTGCAAAGCCCTTATTTCTATATTTTTTATCCGTCACAACACAGCCTATTATACACGCTTTTTCAGTTTTAAACAACCTCATAGCACAAGCAACAATCTGATTATCATCACTTATACAGATTATATCGCAGGTATTGTGCCTTACTCGGTGAGATATATCGGGATACCATTCTTCAAAATCTCCGATATTATCAAAATTCGATTTTACAAGCGTATAAATCTCTTTAAAATCAAAATCGTATGTAAAGTTAAAGCTTTTGTAATCGTTTGACCTATCAATGCTCTGCATAACAAGTCCATAAGAGGATATTTTCATTCCGAGCCTTTTAGCGTTTTCATAGGAAAGAAAAACCGTTGAAAAGCCTATTACTTTCAAAAACTCGCAAAGCTCATCACTTATTATATTATCCCCTGCAACTGTAACATCACCGTCA
>JAILBY010000022.1 GCA_024680655.1 Clostridiales bacterium
GAGACCCGCAGTAAGGACAGCGCATTTCTTTTCCCCTAATACCCTAAAAACAGCGCTAAATATAGCGTTTTTATTTAATATTATGATTTTAACACGCTATTTTATTTAAAGCAAGGGAAATTTTAATAAATTTTGTTATAAATTTACTTAGAAAAGTTTCCTAAAATTCAATTTTTAGCAATTCTTTTTGAACAAGGGCTTTAAGGCTGGGGCCTCTAAATTCCAAGGCCTTAAAAAAAGCCGCGAAGGCAGTCAAAAGCAAAATCAAATGGGGAAACCAATTGTTAAAGCAAGAGTAAACGGTGTTTCTCCATTGATAAATGGGAATCTTTGCCGTTAAATATCCGCTTTCAAAAAGCGGGAGGCTTTGCAATATCCTTCCTTTGTTGTCAACCACGACGGTAAAGCCGGCGTTTGTGGAGCGGACAAGGCTTGTCCTGTATTCAACGGCCCTGAACCTCGCGACGGCGAAATGTTGGTATTCGGCGGACTTTGTCTTTGACCAAGAGTCGTCGGTTATGTTCATGAAAAGTTCGGCGCCGGCTTGGTGGAAGGGGCCGCAAATGTCCGGAAAGGCGTCTTCAAAGCAAATTGGAATCGCCGTTCTGACTTTTGTTCTCTTTTCTTGTTCTTGTGTGTCCGTTTCCATGTCAATGACTCTTACGGTTTGGTTTTCGTCTTGCAGGTTTGCGGAAAAGTCAAAAAGCGCGTAAAAGTTTCCGGCAGTCCAGCCGTTTGAGAAGCCGACCATTCGATCCATCCAATTTCTTACCCAAGCGTATTCGACGCCAGGAATGACTTCGGCAAAGGGAACCAAGTGGCTTTTTGCGTAATAGCCCTTAAAATTGCTGTTTTTGTCAAAAACCAAAGCGGCGTTTGCCAACTTTCGTTTGGAGGCGTCAATTACATAGGGACCGCCAATAATAAATGGCGTTTTCATTCTGTTGATGAAAGAAAAAAGGGATTCTTCTTGCGGATAAAAATTATATCGTTTTATTGAATGCGGAAATGCGTAGCGCAAAACGGCTTCGCTCCAAACCACTAAATCAGTCGTTTGATTTTGTGAAATGAAGTCTTGGATTCCTTTTTCCGAAAGTTCCATTGAAATTTTGATGCTTTCCGTGTCGTCGGCGGAAGCCCATGGGTCGGCATTTTGCTGGACCAAAACCGCGTTAATCGTTTTTTGAACGGGCGTGAATTCCCCAAGCTTGTATGTTCCGTAACAAGTCGCGAATGAAAGCATTAGAAGAAAGCATTTTGTGTTGCAAATAAGGGAGAAATAGCCTTTTTGACCAAAAAAAGCCCCTTTGCTTGTGGATTTTTGCAAAAGAAGAAGGGCTTCTCCCAAAGCTCCGCCGCCAAAAGCCATGATGAAGGTGAGACCGTAAGAGCCAAAAATGTCCGCGCTTTGAAGCAAAATATCATTGTCAAAGGCCGCCATCGAAAGAACGCCCCAAGGATATGCCAAAAAACCGGTGGATTTTGCCCATTCGTATATCACTCTAACAAAGGCAAAGTGCAAAATCCTAAAGCTTTCGTTTTGAACGCGCGTTTTTCCAATATATATAGAAGTTTTGTTGTTTGCGAATGGAAAGTAAAAAATGCAGGCGGCCATCGCCTCGATGCAGGCGGTTCCGATTGCGGAGGCTCCAAGGGTGAAAATCGCGAAATCCTTGAAATTCGCAAGCCAATAGCTTGAAAGCAAGTGGCAGGCCAAGGCGTCGATTGCAAAGAGAAGGGCCGTTCTCTTGTATGACTTTGAGTCTTTTACCGCCATGTAAAGGGGAGCCAAGGCCGCGAAAGCGATGAAAGTCGAGCCGAAATGGAAGAATTCATTCGGGATGGCCAGGGCGGACAATATTCCTGAAAAAAGGGCGCAAAAAACTTGAAAAATTATCGTCATTGTGATACAATATATTATTGCATTTTAATTATTTGTTCAAGATAAAAATACAATTTATAGAATGGTGGGAATTTTATGGCTGCAACAAAGGACGTTTACGACG
>JAILBY010000028.1 GCA_024680655.1 Clostridiales bacterium
TGAAATACTCGGAATAAAACACGCTGGTGAATAGGAGGCGATAGAATGGAAATAGTTGCTGGTTTGCGTAATTATGAAGAATTAAACTCTGAAATAAATCAAACACTTTCTTCAAAGAGAAAGGTTGTTGTAAAGGATTTGAACGGTCAGAGATATATCGGTTGTGCTCTTGATAAAGGAAAGACAATCGAAGGCTATGGTACAGCAGGAAACGACCTTGCTTGTTTTCTCAACGGCGGAAAGGTTGTGATTTACGGCAACGGTCAGGATGCTGTTGGTAACACTATGAGTGGCGGTGAAATAATTATTCACGGGCATAGTGGCGATGCACTCGGCTATGGTATGCGTGACGGTCAGATTTATATTCGTGACAATGTTTCCTGCCGCGGCGGAATTCATATGAAGGAATTTAGAAATATGCGTCCCGTTCTTGTTATAGGGCAGAACGCAGGCTCTTTCCTTGGTGAATATATGTCGGGCGGAACAATAGTTATTCTTGGTCTGAATATGAAAAAAGGCGAAAAGCTTTTTGGCTCACATTGTGCTTCGGGAATGCAAAGCGGAAAAATGTTTGTAAGAGGAAGCTTTCCAAAGGAAAATCTTTCTGATAATATAACGGTGCAGGAACTTGATGATAAGGACAAAAAAGAACTAAATGAGTATGTAAAGAAATATTGTGAATACTTCGGAGCAAGCTTTGATGAAATTATGAAAAAAAGCTTTAAAAAGCTTGTGCCGAAAACATCAAGACCGTATGCAAATTTATATACTGCAAACTGAATTTCTTATAAAACAAAGCTGAAAATATCTTAAATATATTCCCTTTTTTGAGATTGGTATATCTTACAGGCTTTGTTTTAAGGCAGAGGCTTTTTATTAAGCCTCTGTTTTTTTATATAAAAAAAAGCAGTCGGTATATCTACCGACTGCTAAAAGCTTTTAATTGTTAAGCATAAGATTTTTTATCAAATATCATTTGATATTTTGAAACTAATTTATTCCATTCTTCAAATTCGCTGTTACCCTTTTTATTTTCAAGGTTATATTTTTCTGCAAGATATGGTGCTATAAAAGTTGAAACCTTTTCTGCACCCTTGAAGTTGAGGTGGTCGCCTGCGTCGGCGGTGTCTGTTTTCCAGTTGATTTTTATGCTTTCCTGCAAATTCAAATCAAGGTAATCAGCACCAACCTCTTTTGCAAGGTTTTCAACTGCATTGTGTCTTTCGTAGTTCCAGTTCTTTATGCTTGGTGTACTGACAAATAAAACCTCAATGTTTTTATCCTTGCAATAGTTTACAATATCCTTAACATACTGTATGTTTGTCTCAGGTATGGACTCAATCTGGTCTGTTTTCTGCATATAATCCTTGCACTTGCATTTCACAGCCATCTTATAAATTTTATAACCCTTCAAATCGTCTTTCCAGGAATAAGGTGTGGCTTCGATTTTAAGAGGTATAAAATTTTTCCAGCGATTATGATATTCAAGAATAGAAAACAAATTTTCAAAGCGTGTCCAAAAAGAATTCTCTGAACGGATTTTTCTGAAAAAAGCATTTGTTTCAATAACAACAACCTTTGGGCTTTGGTTTTCAAGTGCTTGTTCCACAAAGCTTTTTGTCAGTGAAAGATATTGTGCTGAGCTTGCACAAACAAAGGATGAAAAGCCTTCTTTATCCCAAAAGCTTATCGGTGAAAAAGAAGTGTATGCTTCGCTATCACCAAAGAACAAAACATCAAGAGAGTTTTCCGCTTCGGCGAGTACACCCAGAGGCTTAATATCGTTTGCTTTAAAATTCTCGGACTCTTTTGGTCTGAAAAACAGAGAAAGTAAAAGAAGCACGAGTAATAAAGTTATAACAAAGGATATAGCCTTTATACCTTTTTTTATTATAATCTGTTTCATAATATTTTCTCTTTTTTAAAAATTTGCATATATCGGGTCAATAGGAGCATAGCTTCCGCCATAAGCACCGAATACGACTATAAAAACAATAAGTCCTATGTAAATAGGCCAACGGACAAAAATAGGTTTTGCTGCAATTTCCTCACGAACATTTTTGCCTTTTTCCTTTGAAAAACTTACAATAAAGACAATAACGAGAGTTACAGCCAAAATCAACAAATCATAATGGTCAATACCTAAGTTGAATATTGAACCATTAAATAGGGTTTTTAGTGAAAAATCAGTAAAGAGAATTTTTAAAAGCGAGATACTGTCATAGAAACCGCTTGAATTAAAAATCAATTCACCGATACAAACAAATAAGAAAGTGCGTACTATTGTAAAAATCTTATACGGCAATTTATTTCTGTCAATTTTCAGTTTGCCTAATACATTGTTTGAAAGCGGTAAGACAAGACTGCCGATAGAAATAAGTACAAAATGGTACATTCCGAACATTATGTATTGCCAGCCTGCACCGTGCCAAAGACCGTTACAGAACCATACGCAGAAGAAAGCAATTATAGTTGCAGGCATAGGACCATAGTGTCTGCCAAGCTTCTGTCTTGCTTTTTTTGTGAGCTTTTTAAGATTTTCACTCATAGTTACAGGATAGAAAATATAGTCCTTAAACCAAGTACCAAGAGTTATGTGCCAACGCTGCCAGAATTCAGAGATACTCTTTGCAAAGAAAGGCTGACGGAAGTTTTCAGGTATAGATATACCGAACATTTCACCGCTACCTATAACAACATCAATAGTTCCCGAGAATTCTGCATAAAGCTCGATGGTATAAAGCAAAGCACCAAGAGCAACTATTCCGCCGTCGAGATTTAAAGCCTCGTGATTTTTGAAAATATTTGTTACGATTAAGTTTAATCGGTCTGCAATAACCATTTTCTTCATCATACCAAAAAGAATTTTTTGTATGCCGAAGGTTACATTACGATATTTAAGGCTTTCGCCTGACCAAAGCTTTTGTGCGGTATCAGAATAACGGCAGATAGGACCTTCCATAATGATAGGGAAGAAGCACATAAATAATGCTACTCTGCCTAAATTTCTATCAGCTTCAATCTTTTCCTTGTAAACATCGTGAATATATGATACTGCTTGAAGTGTATAGAACGATATGCCGATAGGTGCAAGAAATTTTGGAATATCTATCGATATATCACTTTTTGCAAGTGAGAAAATCAAGTTCAAATTATTCAGGAAGAAAGGTGAATATTTGAGAACAGCTAAAATGCCTATGTTAATTAAAATACATACAACAACAACGGCAAGCTGTTTGTTTTTACTTGCTTTTTTTATAGCTTTCTTTTCTTCTTTGGATTCAGCAAGGGCACTTAAAGCCTTTTGTTTTGCTTTGAGTTTATCCAACCATAATGCTGAAAGATAAATCAAAATGGTTGAAAGGATAAAGTAAGCGACAAGGAATTCGCTCATAAACCAAAACAGAGCAAGGCTTGCTCCCAAAAGTACAAATGGTCTTATCTTTTTAGGAAGAATACCATAAGCGATAAGGACTATCGGAAGAAAAATCCCAAGATACGCCAAAGAAATATATGAATTAAATCGCATAAGGGATTATTCCTCTTCTTGTAATCTTTGTACCATAGCCCAGATAGCTTTGGCAGAATTAAAGTTTTCAGGCTTTATCTCAACTGTTGGAACAGTTACATCAAAAGCGTCTTCAAGCTCTGCAACAAGTGAAATTATCTGCAAAGAGCCTAAAATGTGGTCGTCAATAAGTGTAGTGCAGTTTTCATAATCTGCATCAGGCTGAATGTCCTCCAAAATTTCAATCAATTCGTCCATTTTTTTCTCCTCCGTTTAATAGTTCAATTTGAATGTTTCTGTTTGTTCTCTTGCGACAGAAATCTTGCCGTCTTTATCTTTTATAAGAACAGATGGCAAGGCTCTGCTCAAAAATAAGGAAATACCTTCGGTTGAGCAATAAGCTCCCGTATTTTTAAAAATAAGAGTATCTCCTAATTTGAAATTTTTAAGCGGCAAATCTTTTACAAGTATATCATTTGCAGTGCAAAGGCTACCGCAGATTTGCCAAGGCTTTTCTTCGCCCTCGTCCTTTGGATAGTGTTCAAAGTAAGGGTGCTTCATAGCCATAAACTGACCGAAATAAGCAATATGGTTGATGCCGCCGTCCATAATTGCATAATTTCCCGTCTTGTTACTTTTTATATCAACTGCTTTTGTGAAATAATATCCACAAGAAGCAACGATACTTCTTCCAAGTTCAAGTGTGAACTGAACATCAAAATCAAATTCATTGAGAATTTGCGAAAATTCATTTAAAAATTCCACTTCGTCAAAAGTGTCCCCTTCAAAATAATAAACGGGGAAACCGCCACCGTATTCAAGCTCTCTTGCTTTAAAGCCACACTCTGCTTCAAGCTCTTTTAAAAATTCCTGCAAGTGAGAAAATTCTCTTTTGTACTTTTTTAAAGAGGTTTTCTGAGTGCCTGAAAAAAACTGAATACCGCAAATATCAATGCTTTGTTCGTCTTTTTGAGTGCTTACTATATTTTTTATTTCTTCTTCATTCATACCGAATTGATTTCCGCTTGTAAGACGAAGAAGAACGCTGACTTTTTTGTTCGCTTTCTGTGCCGAGCGTTTGATAAGTTCAAACTGTTCAATGCTTTCAGCAGTATAATGCCCTGCACAATGGTCTGATAAAATATGATTTTCTATAACCTCAGGTGTTTTATAAACGCCTGAAATAACCATTTTTTCAGGTGAGATTTTTTGCTCAGCTGATATTGACATTTCACCAGGTGAGCAAACCTCGTAACGCTCTATTATATCATCTATATAAGGCGATACAAATGTATTTGCTTTAACAGCATAGCAAAGGGCTACGCTTTCTGGCAAATGCGATTTTAAAAATTCAATACGCTTGCGTAAAATATCAATATCAAAAAGATAAAATGGGGTAGGATATTTTTGAAGCAAGCCTTCGCTTTGTTCTGAAATCATTTTTTCACTACACTTTCTTTGAGAGCCTTACGGTCAATTTTTCCGTTTTTAGTCAAAGGTAAATTCTCAACCTTTCTTAATGCACCTGGAATCATAAACTCAGGCAACTTTTCTTTGAGAATCTGATAAAGCTCACGCTTTTCATAATCGCCGATATAAAAGCCATAAAGCTTGCTTTTATTTTCGTCAAAGATACAACAGCAACGAGCAATTCCATCTATATCGTGAATAGCCTTTTCGATTTCTTCAAGCTCTATTCTGTGTCCCATATGTTTAATCTGGAAATCCTTTCTTCCGCTGAAAAAGATATTTCCATTTTCATCATAATATCCTAAGTCACCCGTACGGTAAATAATTTCAGGATAGTAAGGGTTGAGAGGATTCTGAACAAATGCTTTTGCTGTCTGTTCAGGTGAATTGAAATAGCCAAAGGAAAGACAAGTTCCGCTTACGCATATTTCGCCCGTCTGACCTTTTTGAGTTATCTGCTTATTGTTTTCGTCAAGCAGTAAAACTCTTTCGTTATCAAAAGCCTTGCCGATAGGAAGAACAGCATTTTCTGCATTTCTGTCAACTATATGATAGGTGCAGTTGCAGGTGATTTCCGTCGGACCATAAAGATTAACAAATGTGGTGTCGGGTAATTTTTCAAGCCATTGAGAAAGATGCTTTGCAGGCATTACCTCACCGCTGAACAATATTTTTTTAACTGTTTTTGGTGTCTTATAATCGAGTGCGTGGAATGTGGTTATAAGGCAAAGAGCAGATACTGCCCATATCATTACAGTAATATTATTATCGCACAAATAATCAAGAAGCTGTGTAGGCTCTGAAAAAAGATTTTTCGGAACTAAAACGAGCTGAGCACCTGTGCTTATTGCAGAATAAATATCCTTTACTGAAACATCAAAATCAAACGGAGCCTGATTTGCTATAACATCATTTTCTGTTATATCAAAGGTTTTAGTAAAGATACTTATAAAATCAATAACGCTACGGTGATTTATAATAACACCCTTTGGAACTCCCGTTGAGCCTGATGTGAAATTGATATATAGTGCGTCTGTATCAATCATATTCTGTCTTATCAATGAAAGAGCAGAATCATCAATTTCGCTATCCATAAGTTCATTTGAAAGATGGACTGCGTTTGTATTATCTTCAAATATTTCTTTTGCAAGCTCAAAATGCTCGCTATCAGTTATAACACATTCTGCCTGCAATATTTCTTTGATTTTTTTAAGTCTGTCCAAAGGCAGAGCAGGGTTCATAAGAACATAGCAACAGCCTGAATAGACAATGCCGAAAAAGGTTGCAAGAGTATCACAGCCCTTTTCCATTAAAACTGCAATCGGTTTATTCGGTTTAGTGATTTTTGTTAAAGCAGAGCCGAGCTTCTTGCTTTTTTCAAGCATTTGTGAATAAGTGCAAGAAGTGTCTGAACATACAAAGGCTTGCTTTTGTGGAAGCTTATTTGCAGAAGTCTCCAAAAATTGAAGAACATTTTTCATAAATTTTTCTCAACTCATTTTCATTTATATTTTGTCAGTTGTCTTACTTATTCTATTTAAACAGTAATTGTTTAATAAAATGTTAAGAAAAAAGAACAATTTTTCAAAAAAGACTATCAAGAAAATTTCTTCTGAAACATTATATATATTAGTATAGTTATGAAATTAAATTTAATCAGATAACTTGCTAACAAAAAAAAGAGAACAGGGAAACAACCTATCTCGCTTATAGTTTATATATAGAAGAAATTTTAAAAAAATGAAAGATATACATATTAAAACAAGTTAAAATCATATCTCTCAATATTGTAAACATTTATTTTGTTTTTGTCAATATTAAGGTGTTTTTGTAGCAGAAGGTAAAAAATGCCGTTATTTCCCTAAAATAAAGCCTTTTGCATTTGAAGATTTGCGGTTTCGATTACCTTACTTAACAAAAAAATAACGGCAGCATAAGCTATCATATTTTTATTATTCCGAGTGCTGATAGCAACAAGACTTTGCTTGCATTTGTTTTATGGTGGAGATGGCGGTAAACCGAAGCTTCGCTTCGGCCGCTTTGCTTTATTCTTGGGGCAAAGCCTTTTGCATTTAAAGATTTGCGGTTTCGATTACCTTACTTAACAAAAAAATAACGGCAGCATAAGCTATCATATTTTTATTATTCCGAGTGCTGATAGCAACAAGGCTTTGGCTTGCATTTGTTTTATGGTGGAGATGGCGGTAAACCGAAGCTTCGCTTCGGTCGCTTTGCTTTATTCTTGGGGCAAAGCCTTTCGCATTTGAAGATTTTGCGGTTTCGATTACCTTACTTAACAAAAAAATAACGGCAGTCTTTACTGCCGTTATTTTTTTGGTGGAGATGGCGGTAATCGAAACCGCGTCCGAAAGTTCATCCTCACAACTTTCTACGAGTGTAGTCTTTCTATTAAATTTCCCTGCCTGAATGCCGAAAGACAGGCTCATCAGACAAGTAGCCCTTTAAATCACAACCAGATACAAGGCTCTTTCAGGTTGCGTTCACCACTAATCGACGCTCTTATATCAGCCGTGGTACTCTGATACAGAACGGCTGCTGTAATTAAGCAGCTTGTAAAGTTAAATCGTTGTCGTTTATTTTTAATAAACTGCGGCTTTTTAAGTGGTACCGCACCACTACTCGCTTATCGTGGCTCAAAGCCCCCGTCGAAATCCTTTCATCCCCATAGATGAAAAAGAAATAAAAGCAATCAAATATTTCTTTCTTTAAGATTTCTCTCAATATCTCTCTTTGCATCACGCTTTGCCATATCGGCACGCTTATCATAGTTTTTCTTACCCTTACAAAGACCGACCTGTATTTTAAGTCTGCCCTTTTTAAAGTAAGCAGAGAGAGGGATTAAGGTATATCCTTGTTGTTTGGTTAAGCCTAAAAAACGGTTGATTTCTTTTTTGTGCAACAATAATTTTCGTGGTCTTAAAGGGTCACGGTTAAATATGTTGCCCTGCTCGTAAGGGCTTATATGCATACCCTTTACGAACATTTCTCCTTTTTCAATAGAACACCAAGCGTCTTTCAGATTTATATTGCCTTTTCTTACGCTTTTAACCTCTGTTCCGAAAAGCTCAATACCTGCCTCAAGGCTTTCTTCAACAAAATAGTCGTGAAAAGCCTTTTTATTAGTTGAAACATTTTTTATTTCATTTTCTGCCAAAGCCTTTCACTCCTTTCTTTTGTCAGGAATAGAATTATAGCACAAAGAAAAATAAAATCAAGAAATTTTTGTCGTATAGCTCAAAGAAGCTGTCTGCCCTCAATGGCTCTTGAAAGAGTTACCTCGTCAGCGTATTCAAGGTCAGCACCTACGGGTACACCGTAAGCAAGGCGTGTGACCTTAACGCCCATAGGCTTCAACAGCCTTGAAATATACATAGCCGTTGCTTCGCCCTCGACGGTAGGGTTGGTTGCCATAATAACCTCGTTGACTTCGTCGTCGTCCATTCTGGCAAGTAACTGCTTTATTGTCAACTGTTCAGGACCTATCCCGTTCATAGGTGATATTGCACCGTGAAGAACATGGTAAGTGCCTTTGTAATCTTGTGTGCGTTCAATAGCAAGAACATCACGAGGGTCCTCAACAACGCATACTGTTGTTTTATCTCTTGAAGCGTTACTGCAAACAGAACACAATTCATTTTCTGTAAGATTACAACAGCATTTGCATTGATGTATTTTTTCGTGTGCTTCTGAAATGGCGTTACACAAATCCTTTGCCTGAGAATCGGTCATATTGAGCACATAAAAGGCTATACGCTGAGCACTTTTTCTGCCTATTCCAGGCATACGCTCAAATTGCTCGATAAGCTTGGCTAAGGGTACTACATTATATCCCATTACATCAACCCCGGAATATTAAGACCGCCTAAACCGCCTGTAACCTTGCCCATTTCTGTATCCATTGTTTCGTCTGCTTTTTTCATAGCTTCATTTGTAGCAGCTATTATAAGGTCTTCAAGCATTTCTATATCTTCCTTGTCAACGATTTCAGGCTGTAATTTTATGCTCTGAATCTGATGCTTGCCTGTAACGGTAACATCAACTGCTCCGCCACCTGCACTTGCAGAATACTCAGCATTTTCAAGCTCTTCCTGAAGCTTTGTCATATCCTCTTGCATCTGCTGGATTTTTTTCATCATATTTGCCTGTGACATACCTTGGTTTGGAATTCTTGCTTTCATTTTGTTTTTCCTCCGATTACTCTATTTTAAAATCAACGCCCGAATTATTCAATTTGTCTGCCAAATTGCTCAAAGGGTCTTTTTTTGCTTCAAGTTGTTTTTCGGTTTCCTTTGGCTTGACAAAGGCGAGCGGATATTCTTTACCCGTTATTGTGAGAATTGCTTTTTTTAAAGCGGTTAAATGTGTATCCTGCTTCAACATCTCGTGAAGTGTAGGGCTGTTTGTTTTAATAAACAGCTTGCCTTTTCCCGTATGGACAAATGCTTCTGCCTTACTCAAAAAGCTTTTGAGTGGCTTGTCTGTTTCAAAAACTTCTTCCAACACCTCAGGCCATTGATTAAACGGGAGATATTCGCCCTCTGCCTGAGGAACAGATTTTTGAATAGGCTCGGGAATAGGTACAGTCTGATTTTCAGCAGGCGGTGCATCTTTGTCCGAAAAAGGAATAAAATTATCGTCTGCCTTCTCAGCCTTTTCTGTATCTGAATAAGCTTCACTCTGTTGTGGCTTAACCTCAACGCTCGGCTGAACGCTGGTTACGGCTGCAACTGTAACGCCACCCTTTTCAAGCAGAGAAAGTCTTTTTAATATGGCCTCATTGCTTGTATTAAGCTGAGGGATACAAAGGCGAAGCAAAGTCATTTCCATTGTAATTCTTCTGTCCGCACCGCCTCTTAAAGCTTGCAGACAGCCTTGCAAAACTTCAAGATTATACAAGATACTTTCAAGAGTTATTGAGGCTGACGCTTCAACCATCTTTTTCAAATCGTCGTCAGTGCAGACAATCAAATCCTGTGGGGTATCCGTTGTTTTGCATATCATATAATTTCTGAAATGGTTTATAAGCTCAACGCAAAGCCTTTCCATATCGCAGGAGTTTTTGTTGAGCGTGTCAAGGCAGTTGAGTGCCTTGGCAGAATTGTTTGAACTGATTGCCTCGGCAAGCTCAAAAAGATGTTCTCTGCCAGCCATACCTACTGCCGAAGTGACAACTGATGTGTCTATTTCCTTGCTTCTGCCTACGCATTGGTCAAGAATTGACAAGGCATCACGCATAGCACCATCGGCAAGCTTTGCAACAAGGAGTGCTGCATTATCATCTATTTTGAAATCCTCTTGTGAGGCTATATACTGAATTCTTTTTGCAATATCCTCAGGTGTTATATGCTTGAAATCAAATCGCTGACAACGGGAAAGAATGGTTGCAGGTATCTTATGTACCTCTGTTGTTGCCAAAACAAATTTAACGTGCTCGGGTGGTTCTTCAAGCGTTTTGAGCAAAGCGTTGAAAGCACCCGTTGAAAGCATATGAACTTCGTCTATGATATAAACTCTGTACTTTGCCTTTGCAGGAGTGAAATTTGCTTCGTCACGCAAGGTCCTGATATTATCAACGCCGTTGTTACTTGCGGCATCTATTTCAACAACATCAAGAATTGAGCCGTTATCAATTCCTTTGCAGTTTTCACACTCGTTGCAAGGGTTACCGTTTTGCGGATTAAGGCAGTTGACTGCTTTTGCAAATATTTTCGCACAAGTGGTTTTACCTGTACCTCTTGAACCCGTAAACAAATAGGCGTGAGAAAGCCTGTTTGCTTCAAGCTCGTTTATAAGTGTTTTTGTAACATTGTCCTGACCTATAACATCGTCAAAGGTTTTAGGACGCCATTTTCTGTAAAGCACCTGATACATATTTGCACCGCCTTTCTTTTTTAGAAAACAAAAGCAGAGCAATATAGGCTTTATCATACAGCACACAGGCGAACTGTGGCACACAATACGGTCTGCTTAATGCTGCTCGGTTCCCCGCCTGACATGGTTCACAGGGCATCGTTGCACAGGACCAGCATGCCGTATGATAAAAACTATATTGACCTCCGCCTTTTGTCCGAATTCATTATATAATAAAATAATATCAATATCAAGAGGTTTTTTTATCTTTAATTGTTTTACTTTTTCGACAAAAAGTTTTATAATTAAAACAATATGAAAATAATGCTTAAATAAAGGAGTTTGATTATGGATACATCATCACTCGAAAGAGCAAAATGCCCCGAAGAATTAGGCATACCCTCGCAGGCTGTTATTGATTTTCTTGACGATGTGAAGAAAAGCAATATTGAACTGCATTCCTTTATGCTTTTGCGTCATGGTAAAATTGCCGCTGAGGGCTGGTGGAAACCTTTTAAAGAGAGCGTACCACACACTATGTATTCTTTTTCAAAAAGCGTTTCTTCAACGGCGATAGGCTTTGCAATAAGCGAAGGTCTTATTTCGCTTGATACAAAGGTCTATTCTTTGTTCCCTGAAAAAGCTCCGAAAATACAAACTAAATATGCAAAAGAGCTTACCATTGAGCATTTACTTACAATGACAAGCGGTAAGCTTATGAACCCTATGGCTGATACGGAAAAAATGGACTGGATAAAGAATTTCCTCTATGCTCCGTTTTCCCGTAAACCAGGCACTAAATTTTTCTATACAAACGAAAACTCGTATATGCTTTGTGCTATTGTGAACAAAGTTACGGGAATGAGCGTTATAGATTATCTTACTCCACGCCTCTTTGAGCCACTCGGTATAGATATTCCATTCTGGGAAACAGATCCGAATGGAGTTGAGGCAGGTGGCTGGGGACTTCAACTTAAAACAGAAGACCAGGCAAAATTTATTCAGTGCTATGCAAATGGCGGTAAATGGAACGGCAAGCAGATTATACCTGAACAATGGGTGAAAACAGCAACAATAAAGCAGGTTGAAAACGCACCTGGCAAGCCTGATAATTGCGTAGGCTACGGCTATCAGTTCTGGCGTTGTGCAGGGGCAAAGGGATACCGTTGCGACGGACTTTTCGGTCAGTTTGCTATTGTTATGGAAGACTATGACGCTTGCTTTGTTACAAATGCGGGTAATCCTATGGAGCAAGATGTTCTTGATGTTATATGGCGACATTTTCCGTCTTGCTTTTCTGACGATGCTTTACCTGAAAATGAAGAAAAAGCAAAGGAATTGAAAGAAAGACTTGCAGAACTTGAAATACCTCTTCTTGAAAAGGGTGCAAGAAATTTTGCAACAGAAAATATGCTTGAAAGCAAAACAATTCGTCTTGCAACCTCTCCTTTTGCTTCATTACTTGCACCGCCAGCCTTTTTTATGCTTTCAAAAAAGCCTGGCAGACTTAACAATATAAAATTCCATTTTGAAGATGATTATTGTACTTTCTCCTGGGACGAACAGAAAAGCCCACGCAATACAATAAAGGTCGGTCTTGACGGCAAGTACAGATACAGCCAGATAACTCTTGGCTGCCTTAAACTTGATACGGCATCAATGGGCAAGTGGAACGGTGACGGAAGCTTTGAACTATGGATAAGACCGTTGCAGATGACTCAGATGAGAAAGATGATTTTTAAATTTTCAAGCACGGGCATTGTTGATGTGAAAAGCTGGGAAGAGCAGGAACTTAAAGATTTAGCAGTATTCTGGCTCGGCTTTGTCGGACTTTCTGTTAAGGAAAAGCTTAAAAGAATAACTCACCGAGTTGTTAAAGCGGCACTTCCTGTTGTTGACCCGAATATGTTAGGCAGACTTATAGACGACGATTAAGATGTTTTACATAAAAGCAACTGTATTTTTTATACGGTTGCTTTTGCTATTATAAATTTTTTCTTAACTTTTCAAAGTAATTGTGCATTATATAAAATCTCTTGTTTTTATTTGACATTAAATCTTACTTATAATATAATTTATTCTTGTAAGGAAAGAGGTTCTCTTACGAATCTCTTTATTTTTTTTGGAGGTGCTTCTAAAATGGTTAGAGCAATAGTTGGTGCCAACTGGGGCGACGAAGGCAAAGGTAAAATTACTGATATGTTTGCAAGTCAGGCTGATATTGTTATCAGATTTCAGGGCGGTGCAAACGCAGGTCACACAATTATAAACGATTATGGCAAATTTGCTTTGCATCAGTTGCCATCAGGTGTTTGTTCACAGAATACAATGAATATTATCGGCAACGGTGTTGCTCTTGATATTCCAAAGCTTATAAAGGAAATCAATTCTGTTACAGAAAAGGGCGTTCCACAGCCTAAAATTATGGTGTCTGAAAGAACTCAGATTATGATGCCTTATCATGTTCTTCTTGATACATACGAGGAAGAGCGTCTTGCTGAAAGACAGTTTGGCTCAACAAAATCGGGTATTGCACCATTTTATTCAGATAAATATGCAAAAATCGGTTTCCAGATTTGCGAGCTTTTTGACGAAGAATATCTCAAAGAAAAGCTCACTAATGTTCTTGAAGTTAAAAATCTTCTTTTAGAGCATATCTATCACAAGCCTCTTATAAGCGTTGATGAAACATTTAATACTCTTATGGAGTACAGAGATATGATTAAGCCTTATGTAGGCAACACTGCAAAGTATATCAGAGAGGCTATCAAGGATAACAAAAACATTCTTCTTGAAGGTCAGTTGGGCTCACTCAAAGACCCTGACTTTGGTATCTATCCTATGGTTACATCTTCTTCAACTCTTGCAGGCTATGGTGCAGTTGGTGCTGGTATCCCTGCTTATGAAATTAAGGATATTGTTGCAGTAACAAAGGCATATTCAAGTGCAGTTGGTGCTGGTGAATTTGTAAGTGAAATCTTCGGCGAAGAAGCAGACGAAATGCGTAAAAGAGGCGGCGATGCAGGCGAATTCGGTGCAACAACAGGTCGTCCTCGTCGTATGGGCTGGTTTGACTGCGTTGCTTCACGCTATGGCTGTCAGGCTCAGGGTGCAACTCAGGTTGTACTTACAGCGATTGACTGTCTTTCATATCTTGATGAAATCCCTGTTTGCGTAGGCTATGAAATAGACGGCAAGGTTACAAAGGAATTCCCTGTAACTCCATTGTTAAAGAAAGCAAAGCCTGTTCTCACAACTCTTAAAGGCTGGAAAACAGACATAAGAGGTATAAAGGAATTTGACAAGCTTCCATCAGAGGCTCAGAACTATGTTCTCTTTATCGAAAAAGAACTTGGTATTCCTGTTACTATGGTTTCAAACGGACCAAAGCGTGAAGAAATAATTTTCAGAGGTTAATCAGATGTACGAAAAAATACTTGTTCTTGACTTCGGCGGTCAATATAATCAGCTTATCGCAAGGCGTGTCAGAGACCACAAGGTTTATGCTGAAATATTGCCATATACAACCGATATTGAAGAAATAAAAAAGAATAACTATACAGGTATCATTTTCACAGGCGGACCTAATTCTGTTTTCGATATGGCTTCACCGCATTACACAAAAGAGATACTTTCGCTCGGTATTCCTATTCTTGGAATATGCTATGGCTGTCAGCTTATCTCTTGGATGGCAGATGGTGTTGTTGAAACAGCAGAACAATCAGAATATGGTAAGATTGAACTTTCAATAAAGAAAGCCGATTCACTTATCTTCAAGGATATTCCTGAAAAAAGCGTTGTATGGATGAGCCATACTGACAGAATTAAGCAAGTGCCACAAGGCTTTGAGATTACAGCCTCAACTGATGCTTGCCCTATTGCTGCTATGGAAAACGCTGAAAAGAAAATATACGCTGTTCAATTTCACCCTGAGGTAACTCACTCTGAATTTGGCTCACAGATGCTCAAAAACTTCCTCTATGAAGTTTGCAAATGCAAGGGCGACTGGGAAATGGACAGTTTTATCGACGATACTGTTAAGGCTTTAAGAGAAAAAATAGGCGATAAAAAGGTTATTCTCGGACTTTCAGGTGGCGTTGATTCTTCTGTTGCCGCTGGTCTTTTAAGCAGAGCTGTAGGCAAACAGCTTACATGCGTTTTTGTTGACCAAGGACTTATGAGAAAAAATGAAGGCGATTTTGTTGAAAAAACCTTCACTTCTCTTTTTGATATGAATTTTATTCGTGTTAATTGCAAGGATATTTTCCTTGAAAAGTTAAAGGGCGTTACAGACCCTGAAGAAAAGAGAAAAATTATCGGAACAGAGTTTTATAAAGTCTTTTGGGACGAAATAAAGAAACAGTCTGATAAAGGCTTCTTTGCACAGGGTACAATTTATCCCGACTGTATTGAATCAGGCAAGGGCGATGCTGACAAAATCAAGACGCATCACAACAAGGTTAAAATGCCTGATGATATAGAATTTCTTGATGTTGTTGAGCCGTTGGCAAGCCTTTTCAAAGATGAGGTAAGAGCCGTTGGCGAAAAGCTCGGAATACCAAAGGAACTTGTTTGGCGTCAGCCATTTCCAGGTCCTGGCTTGGGCGTAAGAATAATCGGCGAAATTACTGCCGAAAAGATTGAAATTCTCCAAAATGCTGATTGGGTATTGCGTGATGAAATGTCGAAGAATGGTTATGAAAAGAACTTAGCACAGTTCTTCTGCGTTCTTCCTGGCGTAAGTACAGTAGGCGTAATGGGTGACCATAGAACCTATGACCATCTTGTTGCAATAAGAGCCGTAACAACTGATGATTTTATGACTGCTGACTGGGCAAAGATACCTTATGAAATTCTCGGTAAGGTAAGTAACCGTATAACAAATGAGGTAAAGCATGTAAATAGAGTGGTTTATGATATAACCTCCAAACCCCCAGGAACAGTTGAGTGGGAGTAAGTCTAGAGTGGCTTAGAGGTCGGTATAACAAATCAAGTATTTTCAAGGCTTGGAATCATGTTAAGAAAACATGATTTCAGGCCTTTTTTGTGTCGTGATACTATTATGATACGATTTTTCTCAAAAAAAACTGTATTGGAATTATTTCAGAATAGTGTCCAAATCTGTTTTTCATCTTTTATTTTCCACAAATTGTAAAATTTCAA
>JAILBY010000031.1 GCA_024680655.1 Clostridiales bacterium
GTAACGAACTCATCTTTTTATTTCACCTCAAAAAATTCTCTTTATAAAAATTTAACTTACTAATTATAACATATAAAAAGAAAAAAAACAGTATATTTTTTTAATTTACAAATTTTTTAAAAATTAAGCCTTATGATTGCGAATGTCCGACGGGGTTTTGTTGACAAATAATGCTTTATTTGTTACTATCACATATAAACCTATCAGCATTTTTGGAGGGATATATTTGAAGCTTGCTTTTATTGATATTTTCTTAATCGGCGTAGGACTTGCTATGGACGCTTTTGCCGTTTCTATCTGTAAGGGCTTGAAAATGAAAAAAATCCAAAAGTTAAATGCCGTTATAATTGCATTTTTCTTCGGTGCTTTTCAGGCGATTATGCCATTGATAGGCTACTATCTCGGCTCAGCCTTTGAAAAATATATCACAAGCTTTGACCATTGGGTTGCTTTCATTCTCCTTGCTATCATCGGCGGTAAGATGATTAAGGACAGTTTTAGCAAGGAAAAAGAAGACGAAGAAAAGAAAGATGATAAAGAAAAAATTGATTTAAAAGAGCTTACAGTTATGGCTGTTGCAACAAGTATTGACGCTCTTGCAGTTGGCATAACCTTTGCTTTTTCCGAAGTGAATATTTTTTCTGCAATATCAATAATAGGTGCAACCACCTTTGTTATTTGTATAATCGGAGTTCTGATAGGCAACTTCTTCGGTATCAAATATAAAAGCAAGGCTGAGCTTGTAGGCGGTATAATTCTTATCTTAATCGGTCTTAAAATTCTTCTCACAGATTTAGGCGTTTTGTAATTATAAAAAATTTTTACAGTAATAAAAAATAAAATCACTCCATATATTATTATGGGGTGATTTCTTTGTGGAAAAAAATTAAAATATATGTCATTTCTGTTCTTATTTCTCTTGGCGTAGGCGGACTTTCTGCGTTGCTTACAAAAAACAATATGGAAATTTACAGCAGTATAAACCGACCGCCTCTTTCTCCGCCGTCGTTTTTGTTCCCGATTGTGTGGACGATTTTGTTTATACTTATGGGCATAAGTGCGGCGATAATCTATAAAAGCCATTCGCCTTTAAGACGCTCGGCTTTGAGAGTTTATATTGTTCAACTGATTTTCAATTTTTTGTGGACCTTGATTTTCTTCAATGTTCAGGCATACACCTTTGCTTCTGTATGGATAATAGCATTATTAGCGTTAATTGTCTTTATGATAATCAAATTCTATAAAATCAAACCGCTTGCCGCTTATTTGCAGATACCATATCTTTTGTGGGTAACCTTTGCAAGCTATCTTACAATAGCAATAGCGGTTTTGAATTGATGATTGAAAGCAGAGCCGTTCTATATCGGCTTTGCTTTTTGTTTGCTGATAATTAAAAAGCAAAAAAAGATAAAACTAAAAAGCATTAGGCGTTGTAAGTGCCTAATGCAAGATTAAATTTAAAGTCAGCAAAAACCAAAAGCCCGCCACGGTCTCAATGTTATTCTGAGGCAGTGGAAAAGAGTCCAGGGAGAAACCCGACTTCAAGGCGACTTGGAGGGTGTCTCCCTGGCGGCGTTCTCTTGCCGAGCGTTCTCTTTCGCTGATGAAAGAGAATGCGAGCCGTCGGAGACTAAACCAACCTTTTTATCTTTCTAAATAAAAAAGATGAAATAATCAGTTTTCGACTGCCGTCGGGGCTTTCATTTTCTTCTCTTTGAAGAAGAAAACGAAACAAAAGAAGTCAAGTTAAGGGGAACCAGACTACTGCGACAAAAGTCTGGTTCCCCTTAACAATCCCTTTCTTCCCGACCAAAGTGTATCGCCACTTTGGAAACACTCTTGTTCTATCGGCTAATTTTTATCTTACTTTAAGTCTGCTATTATAGATATGCTACCGAATAATTTTATCTATACTTTAATTACTGATAAAAGAAAAAGTCTTTGCGTATCAGTAAAAATTTAGAAGTAAGTTTGAGAAAATTTATCAGCAAAGCCGTTGAAAAATATCCATTCTTTTGCTATTTTCACCCATAAAATCAGTTAAATTACACTTAATTTTTTAACAAAAAAATATTTTATTATAAATATTGACTAAAATCCTCTTTTGTGATATACTTTTATTCACAAAATAAAATTGTTGCTTAGATTGTTTATTTTTTAACGATCTATAAAGGGGGATTGTTGGTATGAGAGCTTTGTTAGTAGGCGGCACAGGTAGAATAAGTACATCGGTTACTTATGAACTTTTAAAACAGGGTTGGGATGTTTCAGCTCTTAATCGTGGCGGAAAAAATACGATACTTCCTGAAAGAGTGACTAAAATAGTTGCAAACATAAACGATGAGGCGACTGTTTCAGCTATGCTCGCAAATCAGAATTATGATGTTATTGTTCAGTTTATCTCTTTTAAACCAAATAATATAGAAAGAGATGCAAGACTTTTTAAGAACAAATCGAAGCAATATATTTTTATAAGCAGTGCAAGTGTTTATTCAAAGACGCAGGATAGCTATATTCTTAACGAAAATTCCGCTGTCGGCAATCCATTCTGGAAATATGCCCAGGAAAAGTTAGAATGTGAAAGACTGTTAAAAGCTGCCTATAATAATTATGAAGTGCCTTTGACTATTGTAAGACCGAGTCATATTTACAATGATTCTTATGTTCCCGTTGGTTTTCACGGGTATAACGGAAGCTGGCAGGTTTTAAAGAGAATGCTTGACGGCAAGCCCGTTATAGTTCATGGCGACGGTACTTCTCTCTGGACGATTACTCACGCAGTTGACTTTGCAAAAGGTCTTGTCGGAATTATGGGAAACAGTAATGCAATAGGCGAAACCTTTAATATTGTTTCTGATGAAGCTTTTACTTGGAATCAGATGTATCAGATGATAGCAGATGCTCTCGGCGTGGAGTTAAAGACTTACAATGTTCCGTCGGAAATGCTTTCGTGTTTAAGCCCTGATTCAAAGGATTTGAGAGGCAGGCTGACGGGCGATAAATCCAACTGTATGGTCTTTGACAATTCAAAAATCAAAAATTTTGTGCCTGGCTTTAAAACAAGTATTCCTTTTGCAGAGGGAGTAAAAGAAACCATAGAAAATATTTTGGCAAATCCCGAATATCAGAGAGCAGATGAACATTTTGATTATTTTTGCGACAGACTTATTTCTGCCTGCGAAGATTTAAAAAACAATTTCAATAAAAATATTTAATAGAAATCTCTCCAAAAAAATGATAAAGAACAGACCTGCTGTAAAGCAAGTCTGTTCTTTATTTTAATCAATATTATAAAGATAGTAAAACATAAAGAGCACCCGAAAAACGGATGCTCTTTATGTTTTGATTAGTAAGAGAACTCAGTTAAGAGAAATAAGTAAATTGAAAAGTCTTTCTGGGGGTTTTCCCCTTCCTTGATTATTATTATACTCTATATTTTTTAAAAATCAAGGTTTTTTTTAAAATTTTTGTAAAAAAATTGTAAAGAAATTAAAGGTTAAATAGGTAAAGGTTGATTTTCTTGCATTTAAGCCCGTTATTTATTATTATATTTATGAGGTGTTGCTTATGAATAAATCTATATCAGCTTTACTCGATTATGCAGAAAGAAATGGTCTTATAAAGCCATTTGACAGAGATTATTGTGCAAACAGAATCTTAAATCTTATCGGCGAGGCTTTGTTTGAATACGAAAAATATGAGCCATATTCAACCATTGATGATATTTTATCACCTTTAATTGATATTGCTGTAAAAAACGGCAAGCTTGAACAGAATACAAACACTTTCAGAGATATTGTTGCGGCAGATATTATGGATGTTGTTACGCCGAAGCCCTCGGAGGTTATTGAAAAATTCAGAGATGAATATGAAAAGAACGGTGCGAAGTCTGCAACAGACTATTTTTACAATCTCTCAAAAGCCGATAATTATATTATGACCGAAAGAATAAAGAAAAATATAAAGTGGGAAAGTAAAACAAGGTATGGAAATCTTATCATAACAGTAAATCTTTCCAAGCCTGAAAAAGACCCGAAGGATATTGCGGCGGCTAAGCTTCAAAAGCAATCGGGCTATCCAAAATGTTTGCTTTGCGTTGAAAATGTCGGCTATGAGGGAAATGTTTCTCACCCACCAAGAGCAAATCACCGCACAATACCTTTGACGCTTGACTCTGAGTGCTGGCATCTTCAATATTCACCTTATGTTTATTATAATGAGCATTGTATAGTGCTTGACAGTCAGCATACGCCTATGAAGCTTACAAAATCAACCTTTAAAAAATTGCTTGATTTTGTGACAATGTTTCCTCATTATTTTGTCGGCTCAAATGCTGATTTGCCTATTGTTGGTGGCTCTATCCTCACTCACAATCATTTTCAGGGCGGTAACGCTCAGTTTCCTATGGCACTTTGCCATGCAAGGAAAAAGGTTGAAATAAAAGGCTTTGAAGATGTTGATGCTGAAATTGTTGACTGGGCTTTGTCAACAATAAGAATAAGAAGCGAAAACAAGGAAAGGCTTGTGGAGCTTGCAGATAAAATTCTTAATTCGTGGCGTAATTATGATGATGAAGAAAATGAAATCATAAGTTATAGCGAAAACGAGCCACACAACACGATAACACCTATTGCAAGAAAGCGTGGCGAGGCGTTTGAACTTGACTTAATTTTAAGAAACAATAGGACAAGTATAGAACATCCACTCGGCATTTTTCACCCGCACAAAGAATATCATCATATTAAAAAAGAAAATATCGGACTTATTGAAGCTATGGGACTTGCGGTGCTTCCGCCTCGTCTTGTAAACGAGTTTAATCTTGATGATGAAAGCGTGCGTAACGAAATAGGCGATATATTTTCAAAAATCCTTGAAAATTGTGCTGTCTTTAAGGATACCGAAAAAGGCAACGAGGGATTTTTAAAGTTTATTTATAATATGTAAAACATAGAACAACAGGACAAATTTGTTCCATTGTGCTTTTGATGATTTTTTACATTTCAATTTTGCTTGAAAACAAGCAGCAGAGCCGTTTATCAGCTTTGCTGCTTTTTCTCTTCTATCTTCGTTTTCGGATTTTATCCGCTTTTTATGGTGTCAAATGTAAAAAACAGGTGTTTACTTTCGGTAAAGCAAAAACAGATAAAACAAAACTAAAAAGCAAAGCCACTTCCAACGGCTTTGCTGATTAGTTTTATCTATCTTTCTGCTTTGAGCATTCTCTTTGCGTGCACAAAGAGAACGCTCGCAAGAGAAATGCAGTCAAGGGGAAGAAAATTTCGAGTTCTCTTCCCCTTGAC
>JAILBY010000032.1 GCA_024680655.1 Clostridiales bacterium
TCCACAATATTTTGTGTTTTTTAATTATTTTGTCGTTTTTTACATATTTTTTCAAATAAATTCTTGATTTTTAGTTCATATTGTGATAGAATTTCTACATACTTAATACTGAATATTTTCACAAGTAGCTGAAATCAAGGGTTAAGGGAAGTATCCGTTTGGTATTAGTACCAATTTAAACACAAGGAGGAAACTCAGTTGAAGGTCTATAATGCAGAAAAAATTAAAAACATCGTAATTGCAGGTCACGGTTCAAGAGGTAAAACCTCTCTTGCCGAAGCTATGCTCTTCTTTGCAGGAGCAACAGACAGATTAGGTAAAATTACAGAAGGAAACACAGTCCTCGACTGTGATGCGGAGGAAAAAAGCAGAAAAATCTCTGTTTCAACCGCAGTTGCTCCTTTTGAGTATAATGATTGCAAAATAAATTTAATTGACACTCCGGGTCTTTTCGATTTTGCAGGTGGCGTGAGCGAGGGCTTGCGTGCAGGCGATTGTGCTTTGATAGTTACTGCCGCTGGCTGTGGCTATGATGTTGGTGCGGAAAAGATTTTCAAGGCAACAGAAAAGCTTAAAATGAGCAAAATGGTTGCTATCACAAAGGTTGACGCTGAAAACACAAATTTCTATAAAACAATTTCTATGTTGAGAGAGGTTCACGGCAATAAGATTTGTCCTGTTGTTGTTCCTTATATGGACGCTGACAAGGTTAGTGCCTATGTTGACCTTATAACAAAGAAAGCATATAAGTATGCCGACGGTAAGCCGACAGAGGTTGATATGCCGGGCGATGAATTTGTTGACCAGATGAATTCAATTCTCTGTGAGGCTGTTGCTTCTCAGGACGATGAAATGATGGAAAAATTCTTTGACGGAGTTGATTTCTCTGCCGAGGAAGTTATAAAAGGTCTTGCAACAGGCGTTGCAGACGGCTCACTTGTTCCTGTTTTTGCCTGCTCTGGCTTTACTATGGGCGGCATTGATTTGCTTGTTGAGGCTTTAAGTAAGATTGCACCTTCTGCAAAAGAGGCTTCTGCTGAAACAGGCGTTGACGAAAGCGGAAACGAGGTTGAGATTGCTTGTGACGAAAATGCACCTCTTGCAGCTATCTGCTTTAAGACAATAGCAGACCCGTTTGTTGGCAAGATGTCATTTATCAAGGTTGTTTCTGGCAAGCTTTCTGCCGACAGTCAGGCTTTCAATATGAGAACGGGTGAAAATGAAAGAATAGGTAAAATTGTTACTATAAAGGGTTCAAAGCAAGAAGACGCTGCCGCTATTGTTGCAGGTGATATAGGCGTTGTTACAAAGCTTGCAAATGTAATAACAGGTGACACTCTTTGTGCTGCAAACAAAAAGGTTACTCTTGCAAAGGTTGATTTCCCTGCACCTTGCTTGCAGATGGCTCTCAAAGTTCGCAAAAAGGGCGAAGAGGAAAAGCTTGTTGCAGGTATCACAAGACTTATGGAAGAAGATCCTACAATTTCTTATAAAAATAATACCGAAACAAAAGAACAGGTTGTTTCAGGTCTTGGCGAACAGCATCTTGCTGTTATCGTTTCAAAGCTTAAAACGAAGTTTGGCGTTGAGGTTGACTTGACTGTTCCAAAGGTTGCTTACAGAGAAACTATCAAGAAAAAGATTGAAGTTCAGGGCAGACACAAAAAGCAGTCGGGCGGTCACGGTCAGTTCGGTGATGTATTTATTCGCTTTGAGCCTTGCGATAGTGAAGAATTAGTCTTTGCCGAAGAAGTTTTCGGCGGTTCAGTTCCTAAAAACTTCTTCCCAGCCGTTGAAAAGGGCTTGCGTGAATGTACTGCAAAGGGCGTTTTAGCAGGCTATCCTATGGTTGGCGTTAAGGCTACACTCTATGATGGCTCTTATCACCCTGTTGACTCCTCTGAAATGGCATTCAAAATGGCGGCAGCCGTTGCCTTTAAGAATGGTATTCCTGACGCAAACCCTGTTTTGCTTGAACCGATAGGTACTCTTAAAGCCTATATGCCAGACGAAAAAATGGGCGATATTATGGGCGATATAACAAAGAGAAGAGGCAGAATGTTAGGTATGGGACCTGCCGAGGACGGACTTCAAGAGCTTGTTGCAGAAGTTCCTATGGCAGAGCTTGGCGACTTTGCTACTGTTCTTCGTTCAGTTACAGCAGGAAAGGGATACTTTACACTTGAATTTGCCCGTTATGAAGAAGCACCACAAAATGTTGCACTTAAAGTAATTGAGGCAAGAAAAGCAGAACTTGCGGAGTAATTCTAAATTAGGAGTTTTTTATAAAAAACAAAAGAGCAGTTTTTAACTGCTCTTTTACTTTTTGAATAATTTAACAAAAGCTAATTGTTTTATCTTATTAGGAAAAAAAGATAAATAGTTGGTTTTGTCTCCGACGGCTCGCATTCTCTTTTTAATTTAATAAGTATCATATAGCAAAGCCACTTCCAACGGCTTTGCTGATTAGTTTTATCTATCTTTCTGCTTTGAGCATTCTCTTTGCGTGCACAAAGAGAACGCTCGCAAGAGAAATGCAGTCAAGGGGAAGAAAATTTCGAGTTCTCTTCCCCTTGAC
>JAILBY010000099.1 GCA_024680655.1 Clostridiales bacterium
GCTTTCAGCAAGACCGAGCTTTTTGCCTTTTTCAATAAGCAAGGCAACTACCCTTTCCTGCAAAGACTCGCAGTCAATGCCATAAACCAAATCGCCGAAACGATTTAATATTTCATCAACAACGGGCTTTGTCAACTGTTCTGCTTCTTGCTCGTCCTTACCCTTTGCAGTAACACGCAGAAGAGCCTCGCCGTCCTTTGCGTATGGTGCAACAGTAGGGTTGCTTTTTTCAAGCAAATCATCAACCTTGCTTGCCATTGACGATTCACCTATACCATAAAGCCTTACCGAGTGAGAAATTATTATTGAATCAGCATATTTCTTCAAAAACGGCAAAAGCTTATCTGTAAACATAGGCTTTAATTCTCTTGGTGGGCCAGGAAGATTTACAACTATCTTGTCACCCTTTATAAATATACAGCCAGGAGCTGTTCCGTTATCGTTTGATAAAATAATTCCGTCCGCCTTTGACGGAAGCATAGCCTGTTTATAATTTGCCTCAGGCATCTCTCTGTTTTTGCTCTTAAAATAATTTACAATTTTTTCTGCACTTTCTTTATCTTGCATCAGCTCAACGCCCATAACCTTTGCAGTAACCTCTTTTGTAAGGTCGTCTGGCGTAGGCCCTAAGCCACCCGAGGTTATAACAATATCACTTCTTGAAAGTGCCGTTTTCAACTCTTGTGCAAGTCTTTCTTCATTATCGCCCACAACGCTTTGGTGCATAACGGAAAAGCCAAGCCTTGCAAGCTCTTGTGAAAGGAATTGTGCGTTTGTGTTGACAATATCGCCAAGCAAAATTTCTGTTCCTACTGCGATTATCTCACATTTCATAAAATCATTCCTTATTTGCAAAAATAGGTATAATCTTAACTTCCTCTATCGCCTTTTCTATCAAAGAGTCAAGAGGTATAAGCTCCTCAGCCTTTTCAAGTTCTTCTATTGATGGCTTTAACTTCGGATGCTTTGGTGTAAACACTGTACAGCAATCCTCATAAGGCTGAATTGATATATCAAAGGTTTCTATCTTCCTTGAAATTGCAACAATTTCGTCCTTATCCATTCCTATAAGCGGTCTGAAAACGGGCATTTGTGCAACTGCGTCTGTGCAGGCAAGTGCTGAAATAGTCTGACTTGCAACCTGACCTACGCTTTCACCCGTAATAAGAGCTGCACAATTTTGCTTTTGTGCAATTATGTTTGCAGTTCTCATCATAGCCCTACGCATAATCAGCGTAAAAAGCTCTTCTGGGCAATTATCTTTAATCTGCTCCTGTATCTGCGTAAACGGAACAACAAGCATAGACATTCTTCCGCTATATTTTGAAACCTGCTGTAAAAGCTGAACTACCTTTAATTCTGCTCTTTCGCTTGTATAAGGCGGTGAAGCAAAATGAATTGCAGTAAGCTCAATTCCTCTTTTTGCCATCATATAAGAAGCAACGGGCGAGTCTATTCCGCCTGAAATAAGCACTGCCGCTCTTCCGCCTGTTCCAACAGGCATACCGCCTGCACCCTTTATCTGACCGCCTCTTATATAGGCGTAGTTATCTCTTATCTCAACTGTAACAATAATTTCAGGGTTATGAACATCAACGCTTAAATTCGGGAAGTGGTCAAGTATATATCCGCCAAGCTCCTCGCAAATCTGCGGTGATTTAAGTTCAAAGGTTTTATCACTTCTCTTTGCATTGACTTTAAAGGTTGAAGCAAGTGAAAGCTCGTCTTTCAGATATTCAACCGTTGCAGGCATAATTTCCTGCATATCCTTTTTTATTGCCGCCGCTCTTGAAAAGCAGGCTATACCAAAAATTTTACTTATAGCCTCAACAACTTCGTCAAGGTCTGTATCCTCGTTTTTGGGTTCAATCATAATCGTTGACTGACTTTTTTTATAATCAAAATCGCCGATACTTTTTAAGCGTCTTCTTATATTCTTAACAAGCTTATCTTCAAAGCTTGAACGATTAAGCCCCTTTAACGCCAGCTCGCCGTTTTTGATAAGGATAATTTCTTTCATTTATAAAAAACTCCTACTTCTTTCTTATTTGAGCCTGACATTTTTTAATGCCCTCAAAAAGATAATCCATTTCCTGCTTTGTTGTGAAACGGGAAAGGCTTATTCTCAAAGCACTGTCAATTCTGTCATCCTCAAAGCCAAGGCTTTCAAGCACCTTGCTCTTATGCCCCTTCGCACAAGCCGAACCGCTTGACACATATATCCCCATATCTGACAAAAGATTAAGCATAGGTTCAGAGCGTAAGCCCTCAACTGAAATATTTATAATATACGGCAAAGCGTCCTCGGGCGAATTGACCGTAATTGCTTCTTCTTTTTTTATTTTATCTAAAAAATAATCTCTTATATGTTTAACCTGTTCAAACTCTGCCTTAATATCTGGCAAAGCGTTTACTGCGGCAGAAAAGCCTATAATTGCAGGCATAGGCTCTGTTCCTGAACGCACAGCGTTTTCCTGACCGCCACCATAGACCTCAGGCAAAAGGCGTATGCCTTTTCTGACATACAAAGCACCTGCACCCTTAGGACCGTGTATTTTATGTGAGCTTATACTTATTATATCTGCACCAAGTTTTGACGGCGAAACAGGTATCTTGCCGAAAGCCTGAACACAATCGGTATGCACAAGAGCAGGAGAGCCTGCCTTTTGTATAATCGGCTTTATCATATTGACGGGCTGGATACTGCCTATCTCGTTATTAACTGCCATAACACTTACAAGTATAGTGTTTTTATCTATTGCGTTTTTTAACGCTTCAACGCTGATTTTTCCATCATTTTCAGGCATAAGGCGAACAACCTCAAAGCCTCTTTTTTCAAGTGCTTTCATACATTCTTCAACACTCGGATGTTCGATAGCAGTGGTAACAATTTTTTTACCTCTGCGTGAAAGAGCATTTACAGCACCTAAAACTGCAATATTATTGCTCTGCGTTCCGCCCGAGGTAAAATAGACCTCTTTTGCTTCGCAACCGAGCTTTTTTGCAACTGCTTCTCTGGCTGACTGCAAAGAGAGATGTGCCTTTGTGCCAACCTTATGAAGAGAAGATGGATTGCCAAAGTTGTTTTTCAGCATATCTGTCATTTCTGCTATTGCTTCTTCGCATAATTGAGTTGTTGCACTATTATCGAGATATGCTTCCAAAACCTCTGACCTCCAAAATGGTATATTTGCTCATTTTCCAAATAATTATACACTATTTTTTTTATCATTTCAATAATAAACTGCCTTGAAATAGCGTATTTAGAAGAAAGTTAATATTATTTTTACATTTTGTTACAAGTATATTTTTCTTATTATGCGGAAAAATTATTTTAAAACAGTTTTTCGGGAGTGGAAATTATTATGACAATATCTTCAAAAAGAAATCGGATAAGGCTCGCAAGCTTTATCATTTCAGGCTTTGTTGCTCTTTTGGCACTTGCAGGAATAAATATACACACATCAAACCTTTACAAAAGAGAAATAAATCTTGAAAATCAAAGAGCCTTAACTCAGCTTTCAGCGTATATGGACAATATCGATATGACCTTGACAAAGGGGCTTTATTCGGGCACACCCGAAAAGCTTTCCGAGGTTTCGTCTTCTCTGTGGCGTGAAACGACCTGTGCAAAAAGCAGTTTAAGTGAGATTGATTTAAGCGATATTCAAATGGAAAAAACCTATAAATTCCTTTCTCAGGTGAGCGATTACGCTTTGTTTTTGAGCAAAAAATCAATCAAGGGCGAAGAAATGACCGACGAGGAATACAATAATCTTGTTGAGCTTGAAAGCTTTGCAGCCTCTCTTTCCGAACAGATTTCGTCAATAGTCGGCTACCTCAACGACGGAGCGCTTGATTTTCCGCAGGTTTCAAAGGCTCTTGCAAATGTTGACGATATAGGCTCTTTAAACCTCAATTTAAGCTCTGCTATGAACGATACAGAGCAGACTCTCACCGATTACCCTACTCTTATATATGACGGTCCTTTTTCCGACCATCTTTCGCAGTTAATGCCAAAAATGACTTTAAGTGCTCAGCCCATCAGTCAAAATCAGGCGTTGAACAATGCGGCTGATTTTCTTTGTCTTGACGCAACCTCTCTTTCCTTCAAAGGAGAAACAGGCGGAAATATGCCCTGCTATAATTTTTCGGACGGCAAAAAAATAAATATAAGCGTCACAAAAGACGGCGGTTTTGTTGTCTATACCCTCAATTCACGCTATGCAGGCGAAGCTGTTTTATCAATAGACGAAGCGACTAAAAAGGCTCTCTCTTTCCTTGCCGAAAAGGGTATAACCGATATGGTAAGAAGCTATTACGCTATAAACGACGGAATTGCAACAATAAACTTTGCTTACAAGCAGGACGAGGTTATATGCTACCCCGATTTGATAAAGGTAAGCGTTGCACTTGATAACGGCGATATTTTATCCTTTGACGCTATCAACTATCTTATGAACCATTGTCGCAGAAATATAGTTGCACCAAAGCTTACAATAGAACAAGCAAAAAACAGCGTAAGTAAAAATCTTTCAATAAAATCAACAAAGCTTGCGATTATTCCAACCGATTCAGCTGATGAAAAATATTGCTATGAATTTCTTTGCCAGGCGAAAAATTCAAACGATGTGCTTGTCTATATAAACGCCCAGACGGGTGCAGAAGAAGAAATATTGCTTCTTCTTTATTCTGACAATGGCGTGTTTACTAAATAAATTTCTGGGCATACTTTATAAGACAGATTTTTTTGAAATTCGGTCAATTTTTTAAGAAAGGAGAGAGTAAAATGAAGTTTAAAACTATTGCCGTTTGTCTTTCGGTTATAGCTATATGCTTATCCTTTGCCGCTTGCGGAAACAAAAAAGATTATAAGCCGTCAACTATAAATGAAACCACAACCTCTGCCTCGGAAAATGCAAGTGAAATGATAACAAAAGCCTCTGAAAAGGCAAGCGAAGCCGTTACAGATGTATCAGAAAAGGTCAGCGAAAAAACAAGCGATGTAAAAAGAGATATTACAGAAGCAACAACAAAGTCAAAAACGGCTTAATAAATTTTTCTATAAAAAACACCTTGGAAATCCAAGGTGTTTTGTTTCTTTTAAGCTATAAACTTATTTGAGCTTATGTGCTGTAATTATCGTATAACTATAAGCATTAACTGTAATTATCGCACCGTCAATGGTTATATACCAATTCTTGCCCTTTCGCTCTATTTGAGCATAGGGGTTAAGTATAAGCTCTTTGCAATACTCAACAACATCTTCAACGCTTATTGCAAGATTTTTCTTTATTCTCTCAATGCCCATCTGAGTTGTGTGAAGCTTGCAAATATTATCTGTCAATTCGTTCTTATTCATATTTGATTATGAAAGCTTTGTTGCAGACTTCATACCATTAGGAACAAGTCCCATCCAGAACTTACCAGGATTCATTGAAAGCTGTTCACCGCTCTGTGTGAAGAACTTGAATGGCTCTGTTCCGCCGTTGCCCTTCTGCCACTTAATCTGCTGATATGTTCCGTTTGAAATATAATAGCCTGTTCCGCCTGAAAGGTCGTAATCAACATGTCCTATACTATCTGCTACCTTATATGAAGCAAACAAAATCAAAACATTTTCAACTGCCATCTGCTTGCCATTTTCATCTTTCATAGGATTTGAATTCATATAGTTGTAATACAAGCCGTCACTTTCATTATATTTAAAGGTGTGCATATAATCATTTGAGAAGCCTGTCTTTACATTTGTGCAAGCAGCATCTGGAAGTGCAGTTTTTTCAGAATTGAATTTGAAAATATTTTTATAAGAGTCTTTAAGGTCAGTTCTGTAATTAAAATCAGTTGTTGCTTTCTTTATGAGCTCTTGTGTTGTATAGCCTGTATGCTCACTACCTCTTGAAGCACGAGATGAATCTCTGCCAAAATATACTGTTGAATGTGATAAACCATCAATATCATTAACGCCTAACTGCTTGATTTTATCGTATGCTGACATACCCTCAGTTGTTGCGCCGCCCCAATGAACATAGATAGCGTCAAATGCGGCTGCTGACTCAACATAGTCAACACGAGCTGAACGGACAGGACCTACCTTTGAAGGTATGCTGTCTGCGTCAGCGTATAACCATAACATTCTTGAAATACCGCCTTCAACAAGACCTTCAAGAACTATATCAGGTGTGCAAAGTCCCCATTGAGGACGAGCTGATGGATGATTTTCAACAACGATTGCGTAAGGTCTTTTGCCTACTGCACTCTGATTAAATCCGCTTACACCTGTAAGTGGGTTATTTGCAGAAGCAACCTGAACTGTGGTTGAGTTTTCATCACTGCTTGTTGGCTCTTCGCCCGATTTTTTTGTGCAGGCAGAAAACATTGCAACAGAAGCCACCATAATGCTTGCTGAAAGACCTATGCTCAATGCTCTTTTAGTCCACTTTGAAAAATTTTCTTTCATTTATATTTCATTTCCTTTCAAGATATAGAATAAAATACATATCTATTATACTATTTATTGTGTTTTTTTCAACAATAAATTTTAATTTTCTATAATTTTTATTTTCTTTTTCTATTTTTTTCTTTTTGCTTTGCCTTGATGCTTGCTGATAATTAAAAAAACAAAAACAGATAAAACTAAAAAGAAAACCAAACAGCAAAGCCGTTGTAAGTGGCTTTGCAAGATTAAATTTAAAATTCGTGCAAACCAAAAGCCCCCACGGTCTCAATGTTTTTCAATGGCACAGGAAGAGGTTTCCAAAGGGGAAACACGAATAGTATGCGACATCGACAAGTGACACCCCAAATCTTTGATTTGGTTGGTGGAACTTATGC
>JAILBY010000094.1 GCA_024680655.1 Clostridiales bacterium
TAAAAAGGAGAAAATATGTACGAATACGAACTAAAAAGAAGCAAGAGAAAAACTTTGAGCCTTGAAATAACAAGAGATTGCAAGGTGCTTGTGAGAGCACCTTTAAGGCTTGGCAGAAAATATATTGATGATTTTGTTGCAAAGCATAGCAGTTGGATAGAAGAAAAGCTTGAAAAGGCAAAAAGGAAAAGTGAAACAACAGATAATCTTTCAGAAGAAGAAATAAAAGAACTTAAAGCGAGGGCGAAAAAGTTGATACCAGAGCGTGTTGAGCTTTATGCTGAAAAGATGGGAGTCAAGCCTAAAAGCATAAAGATAACATCGGCAAAAGCACGCTTTGGCTCTTGCTCAACTGATAATGCACTTTGCTTTTCTTATCGCCTTATGCTTTATCCTCAGGAGGCAATAGATTATGTTGTTGTTCACGAGCTTGCACATATAACGCACCATAATCATAGCAGAGAATTTTACTCCTTAATAGAACAATATATGCCTGATTACAAGGAGAGAGTAAAGTTATTAAAAAACGAATAATACTATAATCAGATTGACAAAGGATATATGTTTTGATAGAATAAATAAGCCCAAAAATTTTATATATGGAGACGTATCGAAGTGGAGACGTTTGCGAGTGCTGCCAGTGGCAGATGAAACGAGCAAAAAGGACAGCGAAGGTCGAAATTTTAGAGCGTAGGCGAAAAAAATTTCGGGTTACCACGCTGGGACATAACGGACAGTCCGTTATGAATAAAAAATCAAATGTGTTTTTAAATTCAACTTTATGAATTTATATATGGAGACGTATCGAAGTGGTCATAACGGACATGACTCGAAATCATGATGCCCCTTGAGGGACGTGGGTTCGAATCCCACCGTCTCCGCCAAATGAAAAGCACCGAGCAGTTTTTGTTCGGTGCTTTTTAAGTGGGATTCGAACGAGTAATGGGAGTGAACGACTTGCGTAGCAAGGCAAGGAACGACTGAAAAACAGTCCAGTGGACTGTTTTTCCATTACTCAAAGGAGCATAGCGACTGCGAAAAAATCCCACCGTCTCCGCCAAAAAGTCAGTCTGCAAGCAGTTTTTTACTGTTTGCAGGCTTTTTATTGTGTGAGTGAAAAAAGGATTTTGATTCGCACCTACAACCCTGTTTTTATCAATAGTTATCATATGTCGTTCCTGATTTTGATCAGCTAAGATTATATAATTTTTTTCTTTGCATGTAATTTTGCGATTTTTGCTCGTTTACGGTATTGTTTCAACTCTTTAAAAATCAAAAACAAAAGTGCGTTCTTTTTAAGAAACGCACTTTTGTTATATGTTTTGTTACAATTTTGAATTTCTTTTAAGTTATTTGTGGCTGTCGGGTGCACAGCGTAAACCGTCATACTTTTCAGCACCCATTTTTTGTGGTCAATTTTTATAACCCTTATTCTTTTCTTACACGCTCCACGCAGCACTTGCCGATTGGAGGTCTGCCATATGGCGGAAGATACTGTTTTTGTTTTTGTAAAGTTCCTTCGGTGCTCCTTGCTCGGCGACTTTGCCGTCCTTTAAGACGACAATCTTGTCCGCCGCCTCGACGGTACGCATGCGATGAGCTATGACAAGAACAGTCTTGCCGACTAACAGGCGTGAAAGTGCACCCTGGACCTTTGTTTCATTTTCAACATCAAGCGAAGCCGTTGCCTCATCAAGAAGCACGATTGGTGCATCTTTAAGAAGTGCACGAGCGATAGAAATGCGCTGACGCTCTCCTCCTGACAATTTTGCACCATTTTCGCCGATTGGTGTATTGTAACCGTCCGGAAGTTTTTCGACAAATTCGTCGCAATTCGCCGCTTTCGCCGCTGCGAGAACTTCTTCGTCTGTCGCACCGTGCTTGCCGAGACGGATGTTTTCCATAACGGTATCATCGAACAGTACCACGTCCTGAAATACCATCGAATAATCGGTGAGAAGGACTTCAGGATCGACGGTGGAAATATCCACGCCGCCGACTTTGATTTTACCTTTGTTTATATCCCAAAGCCGTGCGGCAAGACGTGCACAGGTACTTTTGCCCGATCCGGAGGGACCGACGAGAGCTGTTACTTCGCCTTCCTTTGCGGTGAAGTTCACGCCATTCAGAACATCGTGGTCATCGTAAGCAAAGCTGACGTTTTCAAAGGTGATGTCGTGTCCGTCGGGTTTGAATTCTTCTTTACCGTCGGCTGTCGGAGTGTCGTTGATCTCGTTCAGACGGTTCGCTGAGATCTGCGAGACAAACATTTCTGCAATCAGTGCCAAAGCCTGATCAAAGGGTGCGTAAACGCGGGTGATGACCATAAGAAACATGAACATCAGCATAAAATCTATTTTGCCCGAAAGCACGAGAGTTGCACCGGTGAGGATCGTTGTTGCAACACCGAGACGCATGATGACCGATGCGGCGTTTACGAACAGTCCTGTCACGAGTTCACCTTTACGATTTGTCTTTTCAAATTTGTCAATCTTTTTGTAAAGACGGTCGAGATATTCTTTTTCACGGTTAGTGGCTCTAATCTCGCGGACATTTTCAAGCGATTCCTGAATGTTGTCGGATACCACCAGTGCGTCGGCTTTCAACTTTTCCGAAGCACGCTTCTGTATCCTTCTGCTACCGAAGAGAAGAAGGAAAGCTACTGGCACGCCCCAGAGACAGGCGAGTGCCATACGCCAGTTGTAGACGAGAAGCATCACTGCGATGATCGCAGTTGAGATAAACGCACCGTACAGATAACCGAGACAGTGAGACCATACGTGCTCCAGACGGTTGACGTCGCCCATCACTGTTTCTGTTAAATCGGCGAGATCGCGCTTACCGAAATATCCGAGTGGCAGTTTGCGAAGCTGCTCCGCAAGAGAAATGCGGGTGTCCTTGACCTCACGATAAACCAGTCCGTAGGTCGTTTTATACTGTTCTAAATGCGTAAAAAATGACATAATGACGAAAGCAGCGACAAGTCCTATAAATATCCACGCATTAGGGAGTGCGGAGCCATTTGTCAGAGTGTTCATATAGTCCTGCATCATAAAATACAGGATGCCCATTCCTGCCATCATGATGAGGTTGACGACTACTGTCCAGGCAGCACCGAGTTTCGTGTTTTTCAGTCCTTTATCGGTCAGTGCGTATTTCTTTTGAAGTTTCTTTCCCATCATTTCAAACGCCCTCCTTTACCGAAGCAATCTTCCAGTTGACCGCCTGATTGTATTCGTTCCACATACGTGCGTAAAGCCCTTTGCCGGACGAAAGCTCACTGTGCTTGCCTTCTTCGACGATGTGACCGTCCGAGAGGACAATAATCTTATCTGCACCGACGACGGTGGAAAGACGGTGTGCGATCATGATAACCGTGCGTCCCTCTGTCAGCGTTTTGAGTGCTTTCTGTATCAGTACTTCGTTTTCAGGATCGGCAAACGCTGTTGCCTCGTCGAGCACGATGATCGGTGCGTTTTTGAGTATAGCTCTGGCAAGAGCCACTCGCTGTTGCTCACCGCCCGAAAGGTACGTTCCTTCCGAGCCGATTAGAGTATCAATACCATTTGGCAATTTTTCGACGATATCATCGCACTGTGCCGCATGAAGTGCGGAAAGCACTTCTTCTCTTGATGCGTTAGGGCGTGCGGCACGCACATTTTCAAGGATTGAGGTCTTGAACAGGCGAGTGTTCTGAAAGACGAAAGCGACCTTATCCATAAGCACGTGAGGATCGATATCTTTTACATTGACGCCACCGACTCTCACCTCGCCAGATGAGACATCCCAGAAACGCGGAATCAGGCTTGCCGCCGTCGTTTTGCCTCCGCCCGACGGACCGACGAGTGCAACTGTCTGACCGGGCAGAACTTTGAATGAGATATGTTCAAGTGCCGGAACGTCTGCGCCGTCGTAAGTAAAAGTAACGTCCTTGAATTCAACGCAGCTATCACTCGGTGTCTGCGGATTATCCGTGATTTCAAGCGTCGGTGCATTCATAACTGTGTCGATACGGGCAAGTGCCGTTTTTGCAAGCATTAGTCCGCTTGCCGCAAACATAATCCTTGCCAGTGCTGTGGAGACAATAGCCGAGAAGACTGCGTAAAATGCGAAATTTGTGATAAATCCAGCAAAATTTCCGCCTGCAAGTGCTGCAGGTGCAATCAGAAGTACCGCAGGGATGAGAAAGATGAAGACTCCTTCGGTTGCAGTCAGGTTGACTGACTGCGGTACTCGGCAAACGCCACCGGTATATCTTTCCGCCTTACTGCTGTAATCCTCGATTGCCGCCTTGAACGTCTTAAAAGAATATACGGTCTGTTGAAACACCTTGACGACAGGGATGCCACGCACATATTCTGTGCCTGCCTTATTCATCCCATCCTGTGCCGTTTGGTACTCCATCATCAGTTTGGCATTCTTGCCGCCCATCATGGCGAACATCGTCGCTACGGAAATTACGGCTGCTACAAGGCACGAAGCCCCCATGCGCCAGTCGAAAACGAACATTAGAACGAGCATTCCGATAAACATTGCTACTGTGCCGACGATATCGGCGAGGTTGTGTGCGAGCAACGTTTCAGTTTCGGAAGCACCCCCGTCAAGACGGTTGCGTAAAAGTCCCGAGGCGTTGTTGTCAAAGAATCCGAGAGGTGTTTTCATTATGTGTGCCACACCCTGTTTCCTGATGTTTGCAGCGGTACGGAATGCCGCAAGGTGCGTGCACATCAGTGCGGCGAAATACACAATGATGCCGCCGAAAGCAAAACCGAATGCCATCCAGCCGTATTTTGCAATCTCAGTTGCCTGTGTCCAATTTGGTGCGACGGCGATCAAGTCTCTTGCCGCCAGCCAAATGCAGATATACGGTATCATTCCCATAATCATGGCGACTGCCGAGAGGAACATACCCAGAAAAGTCAACACCTTGTACTTCCCGGCGTAGCCGAGAAGTGTTGAAATTTCATTTTGTTTCTTTTGTTTCATTTTAGATTCTCCTTATCTTCCAAACAATCCGTGTTTTTTGTATTCTTCCGCCGAAACGGAAATGAAAGTGTAACCGGTATCGGAGATTGCTTTTTTCAGGTCTTCTTCGTTTATACCGTCTTCAGATAAAAAGGTTGCTTCACCACTTTTCTTTGATGCAGAGACTTTCTTTGCGTTGGGAAAAGCTCTTCTTATCGTGTCACAGATATGTGCCTCGCACATACCGCACATCATGCCGGAAATTTTTACTGTAATCTTTTCCATATTTCCCTCCTTGATTAGCATATGCTAACCGACTGCATATTTTTAACGGATCGATTGATTATTCAATGATCCGTTGGCACATATTATATTTGTTTTCAGTCGGCAGTTAGTCTACGCTAACTATTATATCGACCTTTTATTTTTTTGTCAAGTTGGCTTGCTCATATACATTGTTGTTCCGTAGCAGTATATTTCCTTGATTATGTTTAGCTCAAAAAAGAAATAGTTGAGATTTTCAAGAAAACATTTGCGAAGTGTCGAGATTTAAGTGAGTATAATTTGTAATGGTCAGACATTAATTAAAATAACTATACCTCCTGTTTTGACAGAATAGCGATTTTTACTAAGATAAAAAGCACCAAGCAAAAACACTTGGTGCTTTTTTAGTGAGACTTGAACGAGTAAGGTGAGTGAACGATTACAAAAATGTGATTTTGTTTTTATATAAATCCATATCAAAAGAATTAAAAATAGAATAAAAATCAAAATTTCAGAGCAACAAAAAAACGAAGAAAAAATTTTTCTTCGTTGCTTTTATATTACCATATTTTAGCCAAAAAGTCAAGTCTTGTAGTTGGTTTTTGCTTGATATACTATGTACTCACCAAACATTAAGGAGGGCTTTTAAATGGAAAATTTAACAGCAAAGGTAAGTTGTTTTGCAAGAGCTTATCACTATGAAAACAATAAGGTGTATATATTTGCCGATTCAACTGCAAAGGCTTTGTTGGGTGCGGATTACGACAAGGTTGCAGAGAGTATGTCACAAGGTATCGGCTTTTTTTTGCCCGATTTCAAAGGCAGTAAGGAGGACGGCTTACGGCTTATTGTTGACAAACAGCTTTCTCCGTCTGTACTCGGAAGAAGTGCCTATTGTGAAAGAATGTTGAAAAACGAAAAGCAGTTCGGCTGTTCACAGTATCTTGTGTTTGCCTCGGGCTATGATACCTTTGCGATAAGAAACGAGAATGGTAATTTGTCCGTTTTTGAACTTGATTTGCCCGATATGATTACCGATAAAAAGGCAAGAATAGAAAACGCAGGGCTTAAAACAAATGCAGTCTATGTGCCTTGCAGTCTTGCTGAAAAAGAGTGGACAGATGAGCTTATTAAAGCTGGCTTTGAGAGCGAGAAAAGGGCCTTTGGCAGTCTGCTCGGAATAAGCTATTATCTCACAAAAGAGGAGTTCAAGGCACTTTTAAAGGCACTCGGTGAGATTATGAGCGAGGGCTCAGCGATATGCTTTGACTATCCATCAAAAGACGACGGCAAAGAAACGCAGACAAATCAAGCCTTGGCTCAGGGTGCAAATGAACAGATGAAAGCACAGTATTCAGAAGATGAACTTGTGAAAATTCTTGAAGAGTGCGGTTTTTTGATTTACGAGCATCTTGACCATAATGAAATGACGAAGCAGTATTTTGCAGATTATAACAACACTTGTAAGGAACATAAAATGGAAGCACCAAAGGGCGTTTGCTATATTCTTGCAACAAAGAAATTATAAACAAAAGCTTTTTGCGAATATAGAATTATTGAGCCATAGTGCTTTGGTATAACTATCAGAAGCACTATGGCATTATATTGCAATCTTCATTGTTTAAGAGTATAATTTTTGCTGAAATAAAGCAATGCTTGCGGAGGATATAATGGAAAGATATTTAAGAGAAACAAAAATGTTAGATTATTCAAACGAGAATATTCAAAGGCTTATAGAAAGCAGAGGTTGGAAAGAATTAGACAGTTATGAAAAGTTAAAATCAATTTATGCTTTTGTAAGAGATGAAATATTATTTGGCTATAATGTTGATGATAGTATTTCTGCTTTCTATAAGCCTTTGAATATTCTCGTTTGAATAATCT
>JAILBY010000108.1 GCA_024680655.1 Clostridiales bacterium
AGTACAATACAACTTATTGACACTTTGATTATATAAAGGTAAAATAAAAGTGTTGAAATTTTTTCTTACGGAGGGCTTTTTATTATGGAATTAAACGAATTATACAATAAGTGGTTAGAAAAGGCTGTTGCTGACAAAGACCTTATTGATGAGCTTAATTCAATAAAGGGTAAGGATGATGAAATCCTTGACCGCTTTTATAAAAATCTTGAATTCGGTACGGCTGGTTTAAGAGGCGTTATCGGTGCAGGTACTAACAGAATGAATGTTTATACCGTTAATCAGGCAACACAAGGCTTGGCTGATTTCCTTAACGATAATTATTCTAATCCATCTGTTGCAATCGCTTATGATTCAAGAATAAAATCAGATGTTTTTGCAAAAGGTGCGGCAGAGGTTCTTGCTGCTAACGGAATAAAGGTTTATTTTTATCCAGAGCTTGTTCCTACTCCTATGCTTTCATTTGCAGTACGCAGACTTAAATGTCAGTCAGGTATCATCATAACTGCAAGCCACAATCCAGCAAAATACAATGGCTATAAGTGCTATGACCCTGAGGGCTATCAGATGACTGATGCGGCTGCACTCAAAACCTATGAATATATACAGAAGGTTGATATGTTCACCGGCGTTAAAACTGCTGATTTTGATGAATGTATTAAAAACGGCAAGATTGAGTATATCTCAAAGGAAATTATCGAAGAATTCTATTCACTTGTTCTTTCAAGAAGTGTAAACAAAGAGGTCTGCAAAAATGCTGGACTTAAAGTTATATACACACCGCTTAATGGTACGGGTAACAAGCCTGTTCGTGAAATCTTAAAGAGAATGGGCATAAATGATGTTCAGGTTGTAAAAGAGCAGGAGCTTCCTGACGGCAACTTCCCAACTTGTCCTTTCCCTAACCCTGAAATTAAGCAGGCTTTTGAATGTGCTATTGAAATGACAAAGACAAACAAGGCAGACTTGCTTCTTGCAACAGACCCTGACTGCGACAGAGTTGGTATTGCTGTTTATGATAACGGCGAATATAAGCTTATGACAGGTAATGAGGTTGGTGCTTTAATGCTTAACTATCTTCTTGAACAGCGTACTGCTCTTGGTACTATGCCAAAAAATCCTATTGCAGTTAAGACTATTGTTACAAGTGCTCTTGTTGAGTCTATTGCTAAAAAATATAACTGCGAAATAGCAAATCTTCTTACAGGCTTTAAATATATCGGCGAGCTTGTTACAAACCTTGAAAAGAAAGGCGAGCAGGAAAGATTTATTGTAGGTATGGAAGAAAGCTATGGCTATCTTGTTGGTACTCACGCAAGAGATAAGGACGCTGTTGTTGCTTCTATGATGATTTGCGAAATGGCTTCTTATTATAAATCAAAGGGCAAGAGCCTTGTTGAAGTTATGAACGAGCTTTATAAGGAACACGGAATGTTCCTCAATGTTGTTGACAACTACGCCTTTGAGGGTGCATCTGGTATGGAAAAGATGAGCCAGATAATGTCAGGCTTGCGTGAAAACGCACCAAAGACAATCGGCGGTAAAAATGTTGAAGTTGTTTCCGACTATAAAACAAGCAAGTCAACTCAGACTGCAACTGGTGCTGTAACAGATATTACTTTGCCGTCCTCAAATGTTCTTGCATATAAGCTTCCTGACGGTGAGGGTGTTATTGTAAGACCATCTGGTACAGAGCCTAAGATTAAGGTTTATATAACTGCAAGAGCAGAAAATCTTGAAAAAGCAAAGCAGAGCGAAGAGGCTATTTCTGCTGATATGAAAAAATATATGCAGTAAATTTTTTCTCAAAGGAAGGGAATATTTAAAATGATGTCAAGAAAATGGGCTGTCAGAGTTATAGCAGCAATTATGGCTGTTATAATGATTATGGGTATAGCCGTTGTTTCGTTGAGAGCGTTTGCAGTTGAAATAAATCCGCTTATGGTGGCTGAAACGGGCGATTCTATTTTATATAAAATACTTGCCGCAGTTTTTGTTGTAGCTTTGGTTTATATTTGCTCACAGGTTGCTTTATATATCTATAATAAGAAGTTTAAGCCAAAGCAGGAAGAAGATAAGCTTAATGTTTCTGAAAGTGAAAATAAGCCTGAAATAAACGCAGAAAAAGCTGATGTTGAAGTTAAAGCAGAGAATGAAACAGAAATTGCTGAGGCTGTAACAGAGGCAGAGGTTGAAGTTAAAGCGGAAACTGAGGTTGAAGCTGAAACTGAAACAGAGGTACAAGCCGAAGAAACAACTGAAAACAGCACAGAAGAAACAGAAAATTGATTTTAAAAAGCTTTTGAAGAAAAAAGACGGTGATTTTATCATCGTCTTTTTTAATTTATGAACACTTTTGAAAAAAGGTTTTACAAAGTGTTCACAATTAAAATATTGACATATAAACATTTGAGTTGTATATTATATATCGTAATTAGCACTCGGAGAGTAAGAGTGCTAATGTGCTAAAACTTGATTGGTGGTGATAGTATGTTGAGTGAAAGAAAGCAAAAGATACTTGCCGCTATCGTTGAGCAATATATAAAAACGGGCGAGCCTGTTGGCTCAAAGGTTCTTATGAACGAGCTTGATTTCAATGTTTCTTCTGCAACAATAAGAAATGAGATGTCAGAGCTTGTTTCGCTTGGCTTCCTTGAACAGCCGCATACTTCCGCAGGTCGTGTTCCTACCCAGTTAGGTTACAGATATTATGTTGATAACCTTATGGGCAAAGAAGAAATTGACCATAAGGAAAGGCAGTTTCTTGAAGACAGCATAAACAGTTCCGCTTTTGGTGGACCTGAAAAGGTTATTGAGCAAGCCAGCGAGCTTTTAGCAGAGATTACTAATTGTGCCGCTGTTTCAACATCAATAGCGAATGAACAGGCAACGATAAGGAAAGTGGAGCTTTTGCCTATAAGCGAGCATACTGCTATGATAGTTCTGCTGACCTCAACGGGAGTTTTAAAAAGCAGAATGTGCCGAAGTGATTTTTCCATTGACGGAGAGCTTGTTGAAAGCTTTTATTCAGTGGTAAACAAGCACTTTATGTCGCAGGCGGTTGCTAATATTGATATAACAATGCTTCAAACGCTTGCCGCAAATCTTGGCGATAAAACGCTTTCGCTGACACCGTTTCTGATAACTCTTTCAGACTTGGCACAAGATGCGGCACAGGCTGATGTTATGCTTGAAGGTCAGACAAATCTTCTCAACCATAGCAAAGATTATGATACAAATGTCTATGAACTGCTTAACTTTTTGAGGCGTGCAGAGCCATTGCATCAGATAGTTAAGAGTGATAACAATAGCCTTATGATTTTCATAGGCAAAGAAAATATGTATAAAGAGCTTGAAAATTCAAGTATGATTATTTCAAAATACGCTTTGGACAACGGTTCGGGCGGTGCTTTTGGAATAATCGGCCCCACAAGGCTTAATTATAGCAAGGTTATTTCAAGTATCGAATATATATCTGAGCTTGTCGGAAAGTGGCTCTCAAAAACGCTTGACGATTAGCAGAAAGGGATGAATAAATTGGCTGAAAAAGAGAAAAAGGAAAAGGTTGAGGCAGAAGAAAAAGCCGAAAACAAAAAAGAGAAAAAAGAAAAGGCTGAAAATGCCGAAGAAAAAACTGCTTCTGCAAATGCAGAAAAGTTAAAAAACGAACTTAAAGAAAAAACAGACCAGCTTTTAAGAACTCTTGCAGAATATGATAATTTCCGTAAGCGTTCACAGAAAGAAAAAGATGCTGTTTTTGCAGATTCAAAATGCACTGTTATAAATGAAATTTTGCCTGTACTCGATAATTTTGAAAGAGCGGCAAAAAATGATTCCGTCAGCTTTGAGGATTATCAAAAGGGTATAAATATGATTTATGAACAGTTCGTAAGCGTGATTTCAAGACTTGGAGTTGAGGCTTACGGCGAAAAGGGCGAGGAATTTAACCCTAATATTCATAATGCGGTTATGCATATTGAAGACGAAGAACTCGGCGAAAATGTTATTGCCGAGGTTTTTGCAAAGGGCTATAAACTCGGTGACAGAATAGTCAGAGAAGCTACCGTTAAGGTTGCTAATTGATAAATAAAAAAATAAAACTTTATAATATTGGAGGACTTTATTATGTCAAAGATTATAGGTATTGATTTAGGTACAACAAATTCTTGCGTTTCAGTTATTGAAGGTGGCGAGCCTGTTGTTATCGCTAACGCAGAGGGTGCAAGAACTACACCATCAGTTGTTGGCTTCGGTAAAAACGGTGAGCGTATGGTAGGTCAGGTTGCAAAGCGTCAGGCTATCACAAACCCAGACCGTACTATTTCTTCAATCAAGCGTCAGATGGGTACAGATTACAAGGTTAAGATTGATGATAAGAATTATACTCCGCAGGAAATTTCTGCTATGATTCTTCAAAAACTTAAAACTGATGCAGAAGCATACATCGGTGAAAAGGTAACAGAGGCTGTTATCACAGTTCCTGCTTACTTCACAGATTCACAGCGTCAGGCAACAAAGGACGCAGGTAAAATTGCAGGTCTTGATGTTAAGAGAATTATCAACGAGCCTACTGCTGCTGCTCTTGCTTATGGTATTGATAAGGAAACAGACCAGAAGGTTATGGTTTACGACCTCGGCGGTGGTACATTCGATGTTTCTATTATTGAGATGGGCGATGGCGTTCAGGAAGTTCTTGCAACAGCAGGTAACAACCATTTGGGCGGCGACGATTTTGACCAGAGAATTATCGATTGGCTTGCAGATGAGTTCAAAAAAGAACAAGGCGTAGATTTGCGTACAGATAAAATGGCTATGCAGCGTTTGAAGGAAGCTGCTGAAAAAGCAAAGATTGAGCTTTCAGGTGTTACAACATCTTCAATCAGCCTTCCATTCATCACAGCAGATGCAGCAGGTCCTAAACATCTTGAAACAACTCTTACAAGAGCAAAGTTCAATGAAATGACAGCAGACCTTGTTGAAAGCACAATGGGACCTGTTCGTCAGGCTATCAAGGACTCAGGTCTTAATGTAAGCGACCTTGACAAGATTCTTATGGTTGGTGGTTCTTCAAGAATTCCAGCCGTTCAGGAAGCAATTCAGAAGTTCACAAACAAAGAGCCTTTCAAGGGCATCAACCCAGATGAATGCGTTGCAATCGGTGCATCAATTCAAGGCGGTGTTCTTGGCGGTGATGTTAAGGGCTTACTTCTTCTTGATGTTACTCCGCTTTCACTCGGTATTGAAACAATGGGCGGTATAAATACAAAGATTATTGAGAGAAATACAACTATTCCTACAAAGAAGAGTCAGATTTTCTCAACTGCTGCTGATAATCAGCCATCAGTTGAAGTTCATGTTTTACAGGGCGAAAGAGAATTTGCAAGAGATAACAAAACTCTTGGCGTATTCACTCTTGACGGTATTCTTCCAGCTCGCCGTGGTACTCCACAGATTGAAGTTACTTTTGATATCGACGCAAACGGTATTGTTAATGTTTCTGCAAAGGACCTTGGCACAAACAAGGAACAGCATATCAGCATAACATCTTCAACAAATATGAGTAAAGATGATATTGAGAAGGCTGTTCGTGAAGCTGAGCAGTATGCAGAAGAAGACAAGAAGCGTCGTGAAGAAACAGATCTCAGAAATAACGCAGACCAGATGGTTTATCAGACAGAAAAGATTATTTCAGAACAAGGCGACAACTTCGACGCAGGCGATAAAGAAGAACTTCAACAGAAGGTTGAAGCACTTAAAAATGCTCTTAAAGGCGAAGACCTTAATATCATAAAAACTGCACAGGAGGATTTAACTCAGAAATTCTATGCAGTAAGTGAAAAACTCTACAAGGCTAATGGTGCTCCTGAAGGTCAGGGCGTTGACCCTAATGCAGCTGCTGGCGGTGCTCAGCCAAACGCTGACGGTGTTTATGACGCTGACTACACAGATGTAACTGATGAACAACAGTAATATTTAGAACAAAAAGGAG